>CANKXC010000001.1 GCA_947487355.1 Comamonadaceae bacterium
ATGTCGATAGTGCCTTGGGCCGCCACCTGACGTGTGACGTATTTCACTTGCAAACTATCAGTGACATCGAGCGGGTAAAGCTCGAGTCGCTTGCCCTCTGATTCACTTTGCCTTGCCCATTCTGACAATGCGCCCAATTCACGCGCCGAAATAACCACATGCGCTCCGGCCGCTTGAAGTGCTTGCGCGCAGGCCAAACCAATGCCACTGGATGCGCCCACCAGCCAAACCCGTTTGCCACGCCAATCTTGCAACGGCAGGTTGAAAGGCTGGCCAAAACGGCGAGGTTTGTTGACGGCTGTGCTGGGCAGGCCGTCAAGCGTATTTCTGGCCACCAACTCGTTGGCAGGGCTTGCTGGAACGCTCATGATTGGCCTTTGACGGTCATGGGTTTGCGGCGCTTGAATGACAAGGTGACTTCACCCAAACGAACACCAAATTTACTCATCACCGCTTTGTTGATCATGACCTCTTCGTCCATCAAGAACATCCAATCGTCAAACTCAACATTCCAAACTCGGCCGTCGACTGGCAAGGCCAAGGTGTACTGCCAGCGAAATGCGTTGCCTTTGACTTCACCTTGCGCCACACCCACCACATCGTCCGCGCGGCCTTCGTATCGGCCATTGGGCAGGGCTTTTAAGCGCCAGATGCGTTTTTGTTTGGTGCCATCTGAATACACAAAGTCTTCATCCAAGACGCCTTCATCACCTTGCCATTGACAGTTCATTTCCACTTTGAAGCGCTTGACCACCGCGCCGCTTCTATCGGTAAAAATGCCCCAGGCATCGATCTCGCCATTGAAATAGGTGCGCAAATCAAGCGCTGGTTTTTGCTGGCTGTAATCGGCTACTTGCGGCCCCGCACAACCCGTCACGCCCAAAGCAACACCGCCAATCAGGCCTGATTTGAGTAGCAAAGGCGTCGTCAAACCCTGTGCCATTTTTTGAAGTGACTGTCGACGGTTCATGAAAGACTCCGATTGGAAGCGTTGGAAAAATTGGAAGCGTCAGCTTTCGCTGAAGTGCGCCAAAACAAAAATAAAAGCAATGCGGCAAGCAATTTCAAAGCGCATGGGAAGAGGCCGTAGGCGGCACTTAGCGCCTGCAATCCGTTGGCATCATGGGTGCCTGGTGAATATCCCCACCATGACAACAAAGGCAAACTCAAACCAGCGGCCAAAGCCAAGTTAAATTTGCTGGCCAAGTTCCACCAACCCAAATACACACCTTCGGCCCGGCCGCGTTGACCCCATCGGTCAATCAGTCCATTCAAGATGGCGCCTGGCACCACCAAGTCTGCGCCCAGCGCAGTGCCGGATGCAACACAAATGGCAAAGTAGGCCCACTCATCACCCGCGCCCAATTGGCTCACGCCCATGAAACTGAGCACGGCCAAAACCATGCCAAACAACCAAGCGCGCGGCAGGTCAAAGCGCTTGATGGCCATCAGCCACAAGGGGAGTGACAAAGCGCCTGACAAAAAATAAGCGCCAAGGAACAAGGGTACATGCGATGCACTGACTCGAATTTGATCTTCGACAAAAAACAAGACCAAACTGGCAGGCACGGCACTGGCAATACCGTTCACCACAAAAATCAGCAGCAGTTTTGTAAATTGTTTTTTCTGAAAAGGCTCGAACAAGCCAAAGACTTGATGCGCTTGAGCATCGGCTTTTGAATTGGCGGCTGTTGAATTGGAAATTGTTGAGTGATGCGTCCAAGCAAATCGCCAACTGATGACACCCAACAATAACAACACACCCAACACAAGGGCATTGAGCGACCAGCCCAACCACAACGGCAACATGGCCGCCAACACCACACCCCAAAGGCCTGCGCCTTCACGCCATGCCAAGACGCGACTTTGCTGCGCCGCTGTGCCGCCCAAACGCGTGACCCAAGCTTGATGAACAATGCACAGAACGCTGTAGCACAAGTGGCATGCCGTGACACACACAGCCACCCACATGGCATAGGCACTGGAACTTCCCCAAGCAGGGGGGTTGAACAAGGCAGCAAAGGAAAATGCCAAGATGACAGAAAAAATCAAAGCGGCCACAACAACTGCATGCATTGACTTTGCATACAGCCAATCACTGAAGCGGCCAATAAAGGGATCGGTCAGGGCATCGATCAAACGCGTGAGCAACAAAACGATGCCCAGCAAACTCAAAGGCACCGCATATTGCGTGGCATAAAGGTGCGGCACATTGACGTACATGGGCAAGGCCACAAATGCCAAAGGCATTGCAAGCAAGCCATACGCAGCAGCGTGTCGATGCAATATGCCCAAGGCGCTCATGGCTTGTTCATCCAAGCTTGCCTGAGTTCAGGCGCAGAGGTGGCCTCATGAAGCCAAATGCCAAAAAAGAGTTTGGCAAATTGCGGGTCGGCGATCAGCCCCACCCGTTTTTGGTTGGTCCAAAATTCAGCGCCTTCGTTTGGCTTGTAAACACCCAAGAGCTTGTCGCCTTTGCCAACCGTTGGAAATATGTCGGTCATGGCTTTTAACCATTGGGCTTCTTGTTCTGCATTGAATTTGCCAACACGCTTCATTTCTTCAATAGAGCGTTTGGCAATTTCTTTGCCTTCAAATTTGCGCAAATAGGTGAGTTCCAGTCCAAAGCTTTGCGTGCTGTATTGCTGCACAGAAAACTCAGGGCGCGTCCATAAGCGTGCGTCGTAAATTTCAAAGCCCCAAATTTTTAGACGCTGCGCCTCGCTGGGCCGCAAGCCCGGCAAGATTTGTTCACTGGCGTGGGCACTAACACCGACAGTCATACTGGCGGTCACACTGGCCATCAAAACGACAGCCATCAAAATGCGCAGGCCCATGTGTTTAGACGGATTTGAAGTTGGCATTGCGTGTGTGTTGGCCACGTTAAGCACGCTTTTGCAAGGTGAACTGAATGACGTCTGTATTGGACTCGTCAAAAGCAGCTTCGCAATACGCCAAATAAAATTCCCACAAGCGCAAGAATTTTTGATCAAAGCCCAGCTGCAAAACTTGCGCCTCTTGCGCCATGAAGTCATGGCGCCAGCGTCTCAAAGTTTCTGCATAGTCTGGACCAAACTTGAGTTCGTCAATGACTTCCAGTCCTGCCAAACGGGCTTGCCGACGAAACTCTTTGGGGCTTGGCAAACAACCCCCTGGAAAGATGTACTGTTGAATGAAGTCGGTTGACTTCACGTACCTGTCAAAATAGATGTCGTCAATCACAATGCTTTGGATGCACGCCTTGCCGCCTGGCTTAAGCAATTGACTGATTTTTTGGAAATAGGTTGGCCAGTAAGATTGCCCAACCGCCTCAATCATTTCAATGGAGCAAATCGCGTCATAGGGGCCATCTTGAATGTCACGGTAGTCCTGCAAACGCAAATCGGCATTCTCTGCTTTGCCGTTCCACTTCATTCGCGCATTGGCAAATGCCAATTGCTCGGTCGACAAGGTCACGCCAGTAACTTTGGCACCAAAATCAACCGTGGCCATTTCGGCCAATGCGCCCCAACCACAGCCAATTTCTAAAACTCGGCTGCCCAACTCGACATCGGTCATGCGCAGTGCACGTCTGACTTTGGCCCTTTGTGCCGCCGCCATTTCCTGATTGAAGTCACCTTCAAACAAGGCAGACGAGTAGTTCATCGTGCCATCCAACCACAACTCGTAAAAGGCATTGCCCAAGTCATAGTGCGCATGAATATTTTTGCGACTGTTGGTTTTGTTGTTGCGATTGAGCAAGTGGCGAATGCGGTACGCCATGCGGCCCCACCATGAGCCATAAATAAGGTCTTCAACTGCGCGGCGATTTTGAATCATGACGCGAAGCAAGTCGCTCAAAGAGGGCGTGCTCCAATCGCCTGCAATGTAGGTTTCAGCAAAACCAATGTCGCCAGACTTCATGCTGGCAGAGAAAACTTCCCAGTTTTTCAAACTGATGGCGGCGTGGGGCAACGACGTATTGCCATACACCTTGGTGCTTCTGTCTGGAAACTGAATGGTCAAAGTGCCGTGTTCAATTTTTTCTAGCAGGCGCAAGACTCTGCGAGCCGCAGCTGGGGCCGATTGAAGGGCCAATTCTGAATGTGATGAAGAGCTTGTGTTCATGTTCCGCTGGATTTTGATGAGGCAATGGAAGGTGTATGACCCCGCGTGACAAGGCTTTCAGGCGGGGTAGGTTTCGTAAAAAATGGCACGCGCTTGAACCAAAGTTGCAAAGCATGCCAATGAATTCGTGCCATGACGGCAAACGTAAAAAATGGAAAGGACCACAAAGCCCGCTTCAAGGCTTTTGCGTTCGCAGGCACAAGTGTGCCGCTCATGCTGGTTTCGATCAGTGGGCCGTTTTCGTCAATGTGATCAACGCGCGCAACCAATCGCTCTTGTCCATTTAAGTTGGTGCGCATAAATCTAAATTGGTAGTGGCCGTTGACTTCACAAAAAGGTGACACATGGAACACCTTGCTGGCCACTTCGGTTTGACCCCACTTGGGAGCGTCTAACAAATAACTGTGCCGTTCACCAAACGTGTTGTGAACCTCGGCCACGATGGCAGCCAAACTGTTGTCTGCCCGATGGCAATACCAAAAACTAACGGGCTTGAAGGTGTAACCCAAGACGCGCGGAAAGGTTTGCAACCAAACTTCACCGCTTGCATCTTGAATGCCTTCTTTGTCCAGTATCTCATCTAGCCAAGCCAATGCGCCGCCCTGCTCTGGCGAACGGCCATCACCATGGTCTACATCATGAAAGGACAAGAACGCTGGGCGGTTGATCGGCAAGTCTCGCAAGTTTCTTTGGCTAGGCGCGTTGTCATTTTGTTTTTGAATGCTGCGCATGGGCAACATCAAAAAATACGCGCCATAGTGAAAGGCGTGCACGGCCGGACGGCGGCGTACATGCCTAACTTGGCCAAAGCCAATGAGCGCGTCAGCGTGTTTCACCGATGCAAGTCCAACAAAATTTGTTTGGCCACATTCAGGCCAGATTTCAGGCCATCTTCGTGAAAGCCATAGCCCGTCCAAGCACCCGCAAACCAGGTGTGTTGTTGGCCCTGAATTTCGTGAAGGTGTTGCTGTGCATCGATGGCGGCCAAATCAAATACCGGATGCGCGTAATCAATGGACTGAATGATCTTGGCGGGGTCAATGGGTTTGGTTGGGTTCAAAGAAACAACCACCGCTTGCTCGTAGGGCAAGGGCTGTAATTTGTTCAATAGATAGTGCAAGCAAACGCGTGCACTTTCCTGACCTTCTTCGAGGGCACGCTCATAGTTCCAAGCAGCCCATGCCTTGCGTCTTGAGGGCAAAACATTTTCATCGGTGTGCAGCACTGCCACATTGTCTTGATAGCGAATGGCCGACAAATAGCTTTGTTCTTTTTGGGTGGGGGCTCGCAACATGCGCAAGGCCTGATCGGAATGCGTACAAATAACCACCTCATCGAATCGCTCTGCATGATATTTCGTCACGATGCGAACGCCTGACTCATCTCGTTCGATCAAGGACACGGGGGTGTTCAATCGCTTGTCGGGCAAATCTTTGATAATTTTCTGAACATAATTTTTAGACCCGCCTTTGACAGTGAACCAGCGCGGCCGGTTGCTAACCTGAATGAGGCCGTGGTTGTGGCAAAAGCGAATCATGGTTGCCACCGGAAACTTCAACATTTGATCTGTTGGGCAGCTCCAAATGCAGCCCATCATGGGCAAAAAATACCAATTCTTGAAAGCCTCGCTAAAGTTGTGCTGCTTCAAAAAGTCTGACAGCGGCTGACGCATTTCGCTTTCTTTTTGCTGCTCGGCAATTCGCGTGCATGTTTTGTTAAAGCGCAAAACATCGGCCAGCATTTTCAAAAACTTAGGGCGCAGCAGATTGGCTCTTTGAGCAAATACTGTGTCTAAGTTGCTACCGCTCCACTCCAGTGCCTCATCGCCCCAAACCTTGGGGGCCTGCACAGAAAATGACATGTCTGACAGCGCTGTTTCTACGCCCAAGTCAGCAAACAATTTGATCAGGTTGGGATAGGTTCTTTCGTTGAAAACCAAAAACCCCGTGTCGACACCATGTGTCACCATGCCTTGAGGTGTGGGCAAGGTGATGTCAACTGTATTGGAATGGCCGCCAAAGTAGGCGCCGGCCTCATACAAGGTAATGTCTGCCTGACCCTTCAAACTGTGCGCCACCGCCAAGCCCGATATCCCCGAGCCAACGACCGCAATTTTTTTGTATGTCATGTTGCGATCAGGGCGTCTTCATCGCCAAACTTTTTTCGATAGCTTGAACCAAGCTTTTGCTTTCTGGGCTGGTCATACTGCCGTAGCTTTCAATGAGCTTGCCATCGCGGCCAATGAGGTATTTGAAAAAATTCCACTTGGGTCTTTGGCCAGGGTCTTGAGCCAATTGCTTGAAGAAGGGCACTGCGGCATCGCCGGTCACCGATGTTTTGGTAAACATCGGAAACTTCACACCAAACGTGCTTTCACAGAAATCTGCAATGTCTTTGTTATTGCTTTTTTCTTGTGCGAAGTCGTTGGAAGGGAAGCCTAAAACCACAAGGCCGCGGTCTTTGTATTTGCTGTAAACACTTTCCAGCCCTTTGTATTGGGACGTGAATCCACAATAACTGGCGGTGTTCACCACCAAAATCACTTTTCCGCTGTATTGGCACAAAGACTGCGGCTTCTCATCTTGCAGCCTAGGAAACGTATGGTTTAAAAGCGCTGGACAAGCCGATTGAGCGATAGGGCTCGGTGCTGCCGGAGCGGTTTGCGCCGAAGCATTCAGCAACATGCCCAAGCCGATGACGCCATAAAAGATAGCCTTGAATTTGAACATTGAACCGCCCGTTCTATTTTATGACTGGACAGTTTACTTCTAATTTCTCAGCTTGTCACGTGCTGATTTTGCATCGCCTTTGGTCTAAAAAACGGCTCTCCAAAGTGCTAGGATGGCTTGCTTCTCGGGCTCCAAAACCGGCTGATTGACTTGTGTTGGCTCTTCATTCAGCCTGGCTTTGTGTTGCACACGACGCAATTCGCGATATGCAGAAGCCGCCGACAGACCCACACCGCTTGGCAACAAACCCACCGCTTCTGCCCGATGCAACAAGGCAATATTGCCCACGTTGTCTAGCAAAGTTGGGTGGGCACTGGCATACATCAAGACGATAAATTGAACAGCAAACTCAGCGTCTACCATGCCACCTGAGCTGTGCTTCACATCAAACAAACCCGCTTTGATGGGGTGTGCTGCAAGCACCTTTTTCCGCATACCGACAATTTCATTTTTCAACAAGGCCACATCGCGGGGCGCGCTGATGACCGCCCGCCGAACCTCATCAAAACGCTGACGCATGTGCTCGTCGCCCATTACAAAACGCGCCCGCGTCATGGCCTGATGCTCCCACGTCCATGCTGTATTGCTACCCCGTTGTTGTTGATAGTCGGCGTATGCACTGAAAGTGGTTACCAACAAACCTGAGCTGCCATTGGGCCTGAGGGCGGTGTCAATTTCAAACAAATCGCCTTCGGCGGTTTTAACTGTGAACCAGTTAATCAGCTTGCGGACAAAGCCCGCATACACCTCTTGTGCACGTTCATCGGGGTCTTCAAAGACAAACACAATGTCCAAGTCGCTGCCATAGCCCAACTCTTTGCCGCCCAGTTTGCCGTAGGCAATGATGGCAAATTGAGGGACATCGCGGTGCCTATTTTTTAAGCAAGACCAACACCACTTGGCTGTTACTTTAAGAATGACGTCCGCCATGGCGCTTAAATCATCGGCCACTTGCTCAACCGTTAAGTTGCCCTCGACGTCGCGGGCCAAGGTCCGAAAAACTTCGGCATGGTGGGCACGGCGTAGCAAGTTCAACAGAGCTTCCTCGTCGTCTTCGCAGGTTCGCTTGAGTGCCTCACGCCGGGCCTCTAAGTCGGCCTCAAAGTCGGCCGCCACAAAGCGCAGCCGCAACACATCGCCATGGGCCAACTCGTCAATGACACCGGGGTGCTGAACCAAATAACGAGCGGGCCACTTGGCGGCACCCAACAAACGGAGCAAGCGCTCGTGAACTGCTGGCCGCTCTAACATCATGGCCAAATAGCTCTCGCGGCGCATCAAGGGCTCCATCCAATCGGCCATCCTGACCACCGCAATGGGCTCAACCTTGCCTTCTTTGAGCCACTGCGCTGTTCGCTGAAGCAAGCGCATCAGACGGGTTCGGGCTTCATCGCGCAAACCTTTGACCCTAGGACTTTCTTGCCAATGCGCCAAGCGTTCGCGGGCTTCGCCCTGAAACAAGTCCAGAACGGCCTCTAACTCTGGTAATTCACCGCCATTGGATTTTTGACAGCCTTTGCAATGCTGATCGCCACCTAACAGGATGTCAAATTCATGCGCAACGATCTCTCGATGCGCATCTAAGTCGGTCAATAAATCACAGCTATCCCCATAGCCCATGGTGTGGGCAATCCAATTCAAATCGTGATCTTGAGTCGGCAAGACATGGGTTTGCTGATCGTCCAAGTACTGAATTCGATGCTCGACTTTTCTTAAAAAAACATAGGCCTTGGCCAGGCTTTCAGCCGTCTCTGGCGGCATGAGTCCCGCTTTGGTCAAGCGTTTTAAGGCGTCAAGGGTGGGGCGTGTTCTTAGCTCTGGAAATTGACCACCGCGCACCACTTGAAGCAATTGGACGGTAAATTCAATTTCACGAATACCCCCGCGTGAGAGCTTCACATCGTTGGCACGCTCTGGATGGCCGGCACTGCGTTTGGCCGCATGATCTCGAATTTGCTGGTGCAAAGTTCGCAAAGACTCAAACACGTTGTAGTCTAGGTAGCGCCTGAATACAAAGGGTAAGACCACCGAGCGCAGGGCCATGGCGGACCCATTTTGAATGGCGGCCTTTGGCGCAATGACTCGGCTTTTCATCCAAGCAAAACGCTCCCACTCTCGCCCTTGGACCAACAAATATTCTTCCAAGGCCCCCAAAGAGACCACACTGGGCCCCGAATTGCCGTTGGGCCGAAGGGCTAAATCAATGCGAAAGACAAATCCGTGCTCGGTCGTGTCGCCTACCAAGCTGTAAATGGCCTTCACCGCGCGCGCAAAATATTCATGGACAGAGATGCGGTGAAGCCCCTCTGCATTGCCAGCCGTTTCACCGTCCTCATCGAAGACATAAATCAAATCAATGTCGCTAGACACATTCAGCTCTCGGGCGCCCAACTTGCCCATGCCAATGACCCAAAATTGAGCGCGTTGGCCTGCAGGCGTCAGCGGCTCGCCGTGGCGGGCATCCAGGGTTTCGAAGGCGCTTTGGCACGCTTTATCGAGCGCGAATTCTGCCAATTGGGTAACGCAAAGCGTGACGGTTTCTAGGGCTGCGTCTTGTTCACAGTCGAGCTTGATCAGCCGATGCATCGTCCATTGACGCAGAACTCGCAAAGCCGCACCCACCTCAAATTGGGCGCGCAGCGTGGTGTAGGCTTGCTCGAGCACTTCACGCGTTGGGGTTGCCGGAGGAAGCGATGCAAAGACGTCGGCATAGCGCCGCTCTAGCCTTTGAAAAAAGCGGGAGCCCTCCGAAAGAGGCTTAGGCAGCCTTGAATCAGTGCGAATACCCGTCTCAAAGGGGTCTATGGCGGTCATAATTCCCTTCCTGAGTCAATATGCCCCAAACCCTTGTTCGAATGTTGAAAATTTCTTCTTGGCCTCGCCTGATCGATGCAGGTTTTCGCCTGTTCGCATGGGGTCTTTTGACACTGGGCGTGGTTATGGGGATGGCTTGGTCGGCACTGCATTTTTTGATTGTGCCGCGAATTGAAAATTTTCGCCCTCAGCTAGAAAATTTGGCCAGTCAAACCCTTGGGGTTCCGGTTCAAATGGGCCAATTGGTCGCCCTCTCCTCAGGGTGGATGCCCACATTTGAAATTCACAATCTGACACTGTTAGACCCTGAAGGACGCAGGGCATTGACCCTGCCCAAAATCACTTTTGCCATCAGCGTCAGGTCGGTTCTCAATTTTGGCGTCGAGCAGTTGGTCATTGAAGCGCCCAGCCTTGACATTCGCAGAACCGCCGAAGGCGAATGGCGCATTGCAGGTCTGGCGCTCAAAAAAGACGGCGCCGTCGATTCGGCGGCCGCCGATTGGGTTTTTTCTCAGAAAGAAATCGTCATTCAACGTGGCACGGTGGTTTGGACCGACGATTACAAAAGCACCAACCTTGATAGACCGTCACTCCAGTTGAGCGATGTTTCTTGGGTATTGCGCAACTCGGCCTGGCACCATCAATGGCGCTTGGATGCCACGCCACCAGCTGGATGGGGCGATCGCTTTGTACTCATGGGCGACATGCGGCGCGGGTTACTGTCCACTCACCCCGGTCGGATTAAAGATTGGACTGGCCAAGTTCATGTGCAGTTTCCAGATGTTGAATTGGCGCAACTGGGCCCACATTTGCCGTGGAAGGTCAATGTCACTAAGGGCAAGGGTGCGCTGCGCATGTGGGCCGACCTTCAATCTGGCAGCCTGAAACAGGCAACGGCCGATGTGGTATTAGAAAACGCAAGCGCCCAACTCAATCCAGAACTTCAAGCGCTGACCTTCAAAAACATTGCAGGTCGCTTGGCTGTCAAATCTGTTCCAAATGGGTTCGACTTTTCAACCGAGGCTTTAAGTTTTGACACAGCAGACGGACTTCATTGGCCGGGCGGCAATGTCAATTTGACCTACACAGAAAATGACAATGGGACGTTAGCGCAAGGCAAATTTCATGGCGACAAATTAGACCTGCTGGCACTCAGAAACATTGCCATGCAGCTGCCGCTTCCCCAAGACTCACTTCAAGTTTTGCAAGCGCACAAAGTCATGGGAACCGTGAATACCTTGCACATTGAGTGGTCTGAGCAAAATACAGCTGAAGGCAAAAGCTACAAAATCGGCAATGCCAACGGCAACATCGAAAAGTTAACATTTGAGGGCGGCAAAGTAGGCGCATCCAATGAGAGTTGGCCTAGCATCGAAAATGCCAATGTCATCTTTGACATGAACGCAGATGGCGGCCAAATCAAAGCCAACATCGAGCGTGGCGCCCTCAGCTTTCCACAAATTTTTGAAGATCCCCGTATTTCGCTGGACAAATTACAAGCGTCCATCAAATGGGTCAAGCAAAAGGGTCAAGTCACCGTGCCCGATTGGCAACTGAGCCTTAGCAACGCCGATGTTTTGGGGTCATGGCAAGGCAGTTGGAAACCCAGCGCCGAAGCAAAGAGTTTGGGCATCCTCGATTTGCAGGGCAGCATTGTTCGCGGCAATGCGAATCAGATTTACAAGTATTTACCTTTGGGCATTCCACAAAGTGTGCGCCATTACGTGCGCGATGCCGTTGTTTCAGGCACGGTTCAAAATGTGGCCGTCAAAATCAAAGGTGATTTGTACAAGCTGCCTTTTGCCAACCCCAAAGAAGGTGAGTTTCGTTTTGCGGGAAAGGTCAATGACGTTCAATATGCATACGTTCCTTCAGGCGGCGCAACTGGCATTACCGCTGCAAAACAAGCGCAGGCCGAGCCCAGCTGGCCCGTCATGAACAACGTCACTGGCGACATTGTTTTTGATCGACTGAACTTTAAGGTCAACAACGCAAGCGGCAAGTGGGGCAGTACGCCCTTCACGCAAATCAAAGCCGAAATTCCCAACTTGAACAGCAACCTGCTTGTGAATGTTCAAGGCGAATCCAAATCCAGCGCCAAACAGTTGTTGAGCGATTTACGGCTATCGCCAGTGGACAGCATGTTGGACGGCGTATTAACCCAGGCCAGCATCACCGGCAATGTCGCCTCACGAATCAAGCTCAGTATTCCTTTGGCATCCATCGACAAAACGACGCTTCAAGGTACCGTCAATTTGTCGGGCAACGATGTTCGTATTTTGAACACTTTGCCCGTTTTCGAAAAAGCCCAAGGGGCCATCACATTCACTGAAAGTGGCTTTGGTCTGGCGGGAATCAGCGCGCAGTTTTTGGGCGGTCCCATCAAGTTCGATGGGGGCAGCCGAAAGCTCCCTGCAAAAAGTTTAGAAGCCAACCCATTCATTCGTGTTCAAGGCCAAGTCTCTGCCAACGGTTTGAAACAGGCGCAAGAAATTCCGCTGCTCAGTTTGTTAGGGCAACAAGCCAGTGGTTCAACCAACTACACCGCAAGCTTTGGCATCAAAGGGGGTCAGCCAGAGTTGAACATTCAATCTCAACTGCAGGGGCTGGCTTTGAATCTGCCGTCACCTTTGAACAAGCGTACCGATGAAATGGTTGCCCTTCGCTATGACAATGCCATTCAATCACTGAGCGCTGCGCCTGGCAATAAAGCGGTTCGGGACGTTTTGCAATTCAGTTGGGGTCGCACATTCTCAGCAAGCTACAACCGCGACGTCAGTGGCGCAGAGCCCAAGGTTTTGAATGGGCGCTGGTGGGTGGGTGATGTTGTCGCGCAAGGCTCTACCGGTGCCGCAGAGACCGGCGTCATTGCCACCGTCAATCTGCCATCGCTCTCTGTTGACGATTGGATGCAAGTCGTTGCGCCTACCAAAAGCAACGCCACAGAAAGTGCAACACAAAACGCAATTTCATCTGCATCACAAGCGTATTTGCCGAACCGAATGAATTTGAAAAGCAATGAACTTTTGGTGCAAGGGCGAACGCTAAGAAGCGTCCTTCTTAATGCTTCGCGGGATGGCTTTGTATGGCGAACGCAATTGGACGCCAAAGAAATGAATGGCTATTTGGAGTACCGGCAGCCAAGCCCACAAAACACGGCTCGAATTTATGCCCGCTTAAGCAGACTGAGCCTACAACCCACAGCAGATCAAACCGTTGAGTCTTTGTTGGAGGACTCCCCCGTTTCCATCCCCGCGCTTGACATCGTGGTGGAAGAACTCGAATTACGCGGCAAAAAATTAGGCCGCGTTGAAATTGATGCCGTCAATACGGAAATCACTACACCCAGGTCCAACACGGGCCGCGAATGGCGCTTGAACAAACTCAATGTTACTGTGCCCGAAGCTAGCTTCAAAGCCAGTGGCAAATGGGTCACATCGCGCGAAGGCACTCAGAAGGCCAGTACCGATATCAATTTCAAATTGGACATATCTGACGCCGGTGAATTGCTTAACCGCCTAGGCACCAAAGACGCCTTAAGAGGCGGAGGTGGCAAATTAGAAGGTCAGGTCAATTGGCAGGGCTCGCCCTTGACGCTTCATTACCCCAGCCTCACGGGCCGCTTCAATGTCAACATTGGACGTGGTCAGTTTTTACAGGCAGAGCCTGGCGTTGCCAAACTTCTGGGCGTCTTAAGTTTGCAAGCACTGCCGCGCCGCTTGCTGCTCGATTTCAGAGATGTTTTCAGTGCTGGGTTTGCATTCGATTCAATTCGCGGCGATGTCACCATTCAACAGGGCATTGCCAGCACCCAAAACTTGCAAATGAAAGGGGTCAACGCCGTTGTTCAAATGGAGGGAACGTCTGACATCGCGCGTGAAACCCAAAATTTGCGCGTCCTCATTTTGCCGGAAGTTGATCCAGGCACCGCCGCTTTGTTGGCGGGCTTGGCGCTCAATCCCGCCATTGGCCTGAGCACCTTCATTGCGCAACTGGTGCTGAAACAGCCACTTTTGCGTGTCAATACACAAGAGTTCATGATCGATGGCACTTGGGCCGATCCCAAGGTCACCAAGCTAAGCGGCAGCGCACCTTAAGGCCCTCACAAAGGTACTGGCATGAAGCGTCCAAGCCAAGCTATAGAACCTTTTTTGAATGCGCTGTGGCCGTTTTTTAAATCTGCGACGCGCTCCTTCACCGACCGCCGCATCTCTTTGTGGTTTGCATTGGTTGCATTGGTGGTGGCCTTGTTGGTCACATTGGTTTGGCTGGCTGGCCGTTATGAGGCCAGTCAATACCAATCCGAGTTGGAAAGCGATACCGTCAATGCGGCCGGAGATATTCGGCGCAGTTTGACAAGTCACGCACTGACTTTGCAAAGTTTGAATGCGCAATCACTGAGTGCCAAATCTTGGCGTGCTGAAGCAGATCGCTTGATGGCTCAAAACCGCGAATGGTTGCGCGTTGAAAAACGAGACCTTCAAGGCTTGGTGAGTGAGTTTGTCATCTCCCCCTATCTTGAGCCTCTGTTTGATGGCAACACGCGGCTTAGCGAGCAGTCTGAAATTATTCAGACATGCATTCGGGCCAAACGTTTGAATGGCCCCGCATATTCTCGAACCTATTTTGTTCCGCAAGCCAGTGGGCTTGGTTTTGAAGTCATGGAAATGTGCTTGCCCTTGATTGAACACGGCGCAAGCATTGGGTACACCGTCATCACTTACAGCCTTCGAGACATCTTGGCTTCACAGCTCTCAGAAACGTATGGCCGCAGAAACGAAATTTCATTTGTCGAGCCAGACGGAACGCGATTGGCAGTCCACGGTACACCGCCCAGAAGCAAGCGACTTTTTACGGCCACTCAGTTGATGGACTTGCCGGGCAACACCCTGATGCTCCGAATGGATGGGCGTCGCGTCGGGCCTGATCTTTTTCCGAATGTCTTGCCCGCGCTCGTCACCGCCATGTCCATTGCCTTAGTTTCTGTGTTGGTTTTATTGGTCAAAGACTCCCGTCGACGTTTAAAAGCAGAGCAAGACTTGGCCGATGCTTTGGCATTTAGAAAAGCCATGGAAGATTCGTTGGTCACGGGTTTGCGTGCGCGTGATTTGCAAGGACGAATTACGTATGTGAACCCTGCGTTTTGTCAGATGGTTGGTTTCAACGCAGAACAATTATTGGGCGCTGCCGCGCCCATGCCGTATTGGCCAACCGAAATGGTGGGCGAGTATCAACGCCGCCAAGCTGTCCGCTTGGCAGGCAATGCGCCACCTCGAGAAGGCTTTGAATCTGTTTTTGTCAGACAAGATGGCTCGCGCTTTCCGGTGCTTATTTTTGAAGCGCCGCTGATCAATGCAGTTGGCAAACAAACCGGATGGATGAGCGCATTCTTAGACATCAGTGAACAGCGACGCGTCGAAGAAATGTCTCGCACCAGTCAAGAACGGCTTCAAGCCACCGCCAGATTGGCGACAGTTGGTGAAATGGCCTCATTGTTAAGCCACGAGTTAAATCAACCTCTGGCCGCTATTTCAAGCTACGCCACCGGTTCCTTGAATTTGATTGGTCAACATCAAAACTTGCTGGGTCAATCTGACCCTGCTGAGTTGAACGATTTACAGATGGCCCTCGAGAGAATTGCAGCGCAGGCGAGCAGAGCGGGCAAGGTGATTAACAGTGTTCATGACTTTGTGCGACGCAGGGATCAAGCGCGCGAAGCCGTGAGTCCTCGCGCCATTGTTGATGCTGTGCTTCCGCTGGTTCAATTGCAAGCCCGCAAACTGCATGTTCGATTGGCGGTCCAAATTGATGACCACCTTCGCAATGTCCTTTGTGATCGAACCATGGTTGAGCAAGTTCTGTTGAATCTGGCGCGCAACGGCATGCAAGCGATGGACCATCCCTCTTGTTTGAATCGCGTTTTAACCATCCACGTTAAACGCGCGGCTTCCAATCACGCTCAAGGTTGGATTGAGTTTGATGTGATTGATGAGGGCATTGGTATTTCTGAAGAAGTGGGTCAGCAGTTGTTCACGCCGTTTTTCACAACCAAATCGGAGGGCATGGGTCTGGGTTTGAGTTTGTGCCGAACCGTGGTGGAACAACACGGTGGTCATCTAGAGTTTGAGCCGTTTTTACCCACCGGCACTTTGTTTCGTTTTACGCTTCCTACCCAAGCCTAAGGCATTTTAGAATTCAGCATGCAACCAACCCTCAACGCCTGTGTCTACATTGTTGATGACGATGCCAGTGTTCGCGATGCCATGGCGTGGTTGCTGCGCTCTCGGCATGTCATGAGTGAGACTTTTGAAAGTGCAGAAGCCTTTTCTGTCATGCTCAAAGATAAATTTCATCAGACCACCGCACCCAACCCTCAACAAGCGGGTTGCATTTTGTTGGATGTTCGAATGCCTGGTCAAAGCGGTTTGGCTTTGTTTGAGACGCTTTTGACAAATGGTTTGGCAAAAGCTTGGCCAGTTATTTTTTTAACCGGTCATGCCGATGTGCCAACCGCCGTTGACAGCGTTAAGCGGGGCGCTTTTGATTTTTGTGAAAAACCATTTTCTGACAATGCTTTGGTTGATCGCATTGAACAGGCCTTGGCGCTTTCAAGCCAACGCTTGGCATCACAAGTTATGAGCGCGGATGTTGCATCTCGATTGGCGGAACTGACCGACCGCGAGCGCGATGTTTTGCGGCTGGTTGTCGAGGGCTTACCCAATAAGCTGATTGCCGATCAATTGGACATCAGCGTTCGAACCGTTGAGGTTCACCGCTCGCGCGTTTTTGAAAAAATGAGCGTGAAGTCAGCCGTTGAATTGGCCAACTTGTTGCGCGAGGTTTAAGCCCTTCGCTGGCAAACGCTTATGAGCCCTCTACGTCGTTCTGTTTGTTAGATTTGACGTCTTCTTTCGTTATCAGTTCACCTTTTTTTCTGCCAGAAAACATGGTCCACCACACGATCAGCAACAGCAGCACCAGTGCCAACAATGCTTCTAACAAAATCAATCCCATGAAAAAGCTCCTTGGTTCATACATTTTAGGGAGCTTGTTAATTTCCCTGTCCCTGTTCTTAGTGGCCTGCGGCTCTCGGCCTGTTAAACCTACACCGCCTCGCGAAGAGGCCCCTGCCGTTGCCGCGCCCACGCCCAATGTCTCCGCCCCAAGCACAAGCACACCCAGTTTTGTCAATCCAAAAAGCAAATGGATTTTGGCTGCTTGGAGCGACCTTCCGGGTGTTGCCAATGACAACTTCAATGAGGCTTGGACGGCCTGGTTACAAAGTTGCACCCGCAACACAACGGCACACAAACGGCTTTGCACAGAAGTGGCTCAATTGACGGGGCAACCCTCTTCGACTCAAAGAGAATGGCTCATCAAAAACTTTCAGCCCTATCGCGTTGAGACGCTGACGGGTGATGCCGCGCCATCTACGGGTTTGTTAACCGCCTACTATGAGCCGATTTTTGAAGCCACACGCATCGCCAAGTCCGGCTTTGAGGTCCCTCTTTATAGCGTACCTGCCAATTTAAAAAGTAAATCACCTTGGTTTTCAAGGGAGGAGATTCTCAAACTGCCTGCAGCACAAGCGGCCTTAAAAGGCAAAGAAATTGCCTACATTGCCGACCCTGTCGATGCCATGATCTTGCACATTCAAGGCTCTGGCCGTCTTTGGGTCACACAGGCTGATGGCTCGCGGCGTCAAATTCGCGTCGCTTTTGCAGGAACCAACGATCACCCTTACCAAAGCATTGGCAGATGGCTGTTGGATCAAAATCTGACCAAAGATGCCACTTGGCCTGGCATCAAAAGTTGGCTTGCCCAAAACCCCCGAAGAACCACCGAGCTGTTGTCGAAAAACCCACGCTATGTCTTTTTCAAAGAAGAAGCCCTCTTAGGCAATGACGCCCTGTTGGGCCCCAAAGGCGCACAGGGCGTGCCTCTCACGCCAGGTCGGTCTATTGCGGTTGACCCTGGCAGCGTTCCTTATGGCATGCCTGTTTGGCTCTCAAGCAATGGTCCCCAAACTCAGCTCAATCGAATGGTCATTGCGCAAGACACCGGTAGCGCCATCGTTGGCGCCGTTCGCGCAGATTATTTTGTGGGCTCGGGACAGGCCGCTGGTGACCTTGCGGGGCGTCTCAAACAAGACATGAAAATGTGGGTTTTGCTTCCACGCTAGGCCCAGTCGTTCTACACTTCGCCTTAATGCTTAAGAAAGTGGGTCTCCATGAACGCACCCTTGCCTGAACACCTGCGCCAAGCGCTGGCCAATGTCACGCTAGACGACAAATACACCCTCCAACACGGCATGGCCTTTATGAGCGGGGTTCAAGCCTTGGTTCGCTTGCCCATGCTGCAACAAGAGCGCGATGCTTTGGCGGGCAAAAAAACAGCGGCACTTATTAGCGGGTACAGAGGTTCGCCACTGGGTGGTTACGACCAAGCGCTCTGGAAAGCCAAGCCCCATCTGGAAAAACACAACATTGTTTTTCAACCTGGCGTCAATGAAGAGTTGGCAGCAACCGCGTTGTGGGGGACTCAACAGATGGGTTTTGCACCTCCTGGAAGCGCCAAATTTGATGGTGTCTTTGGCATTTGGTATGGCAAAGGCCCGGGCGTCGATCGTTGCTCTGACGTGTTCAAACATGCCAACATGGCGGGTACCACCCCATGGGGTGGCGTGTTGGCAGTCGCTGGCGATGACCATGTGGCCAAAAGCTCTACGGCAGCCCACCAAAGTGACCATATTTTCAAAGCTTGTGGCCTGCCTGTTTTCTTTCCCGCCTCTGTTCAAGAAGTTTTAGATTTGGGTGTTCATGCCATCGCCTTAAGCCGCTTTGCTGGCGTTTGGTCCGGCATGAAAACCATTCAAGAAATTGTGGAGTCTAGTGCCACGGTGGACATTGAGGCTGACCGCGTGAAGATTGTTTTGCCCGAATTTGAGATGCCAGCAGGAGGCGTTCACATTCGCTGGCCCGACGCCGCTTTAGATCAAGAGGCGCGGCTTTTTGATTACAAATGGTATGCCGCATTGGCCTACATTCGTGCCAACAAGTTAAATCACAATGTCATTGAAGGCCCCAATGACCGTTTTGGCATCATGGCCAGCGGCAAGGCTTACAACGATACACGTCAAGCCTTGCTCGATTTGGGATTGGATGTTGCCACATGCCAACGTTTAGGTATTCGTGTGCACAAGGTTTCGGTTGTCTGGCCTTTAGAGGCCCAAACAACGCGAGAGTTTGCGCAAGGTCTGAAAGAGATTTTGGTGGTCGAAGAAAAACGCCAAATCATTGAGTACCAACTCAAAGAAGAGCTCTACAACTTGCCTGATCATTTGCGTCCCCGGATTGTGGGTAAGTTTGACGAATTGGAAGGTGATGAATCGGGCGGTGAATGGTCCATTCCCAACCCTATTTCTCACCGACTGTTGCGCGCCAATGCCGACCTCACGCCCACGCTAATTGCCAAAGCACTTGCCAAGCGACTGCAAAAATTAAATCTGCCTGCCGATGTGGTGGCCAAAATAGAAGCGCAACTTGGCATCATTGAAGCCAAAGAACGCGCACAAAACAGCTTGGTTTTAAATCCGGCGGCAGACCGCATGCCTTGGTTCTGTTCAGGCTGTCCTCACAATACCAGCACCAAAGTTCCCGAAGGTTCTCGTGCCATGGCGGGCATTGGTTGTCACTTTATGAGTTTGTGGATGGACCGGAGCACAACGGGCTTTACACAAATGGGTGGCGAGGGCACGCCTTGGATTGGGCAACAACACTTCAGCCATGAAAACCATGTGTTTGCCAATATTGGCGATGGCACTTATTTTCACAGTGGCATTTTGGCCATCCGGCAAAGTATTGCTGCTGGCATCAACATCACCTACAAAATTTTGTACAACGATGCTGTGGCCATGACAGGTGGCCAGCGCGTCGGTGAGCGTGCTGAAGGTCACAGTGTGGTTCAAATTTCACAAAGCATGCGCGCAGAAGGTGCCGTTGTGATCAAAGTTGTCACGGACGAACCCGAGAAATACAACGGCATTGCATTGGCTGAAGGTGTCATGGTTCATCACCGCGATGAGTTAGATGCCATTCAACGGCAACTGCGAGAAATCAAAGGCTGTACGGTCATCATTTACGACCAAACCTGTGCCACCGAAAAGCGGCGGCGGCGTAAGCGCGGCACCATGGTCGATCCAGCCGTTCGGGTGATGATCAATGAATTGGTTTGCGAAGGTTGTGGCGATTGTGGTGTTCAGTCCAACTGTTTGTCGGTTGAGCCTTTAGAAACCGAATTGGGCCGCAAGCGAACCATCAATCAGAATACTTGCAACAAAGACACCAGTTGTTTAAAAGGTTTTTGTCCCAGTTTTATCACCGTAGAAGGTGGTCAACTGAAGAAAAAATCTAAAGGTCAAAAGTTTGATGCAACACGCTTACCTGTGCTGCCTCAGCCTGTCATTCCAAATTTATCCAGTCATGCGGCCTATGGCATTGTTGTTGCTGGTGTTGGCGGAACGGGTGTCATCACCATTGGTCAACTATTGGGCATGGCTGCCCACTTAGATGGTTTGGGCGTTGTGACACAAGACTCTGCAGGTTTGGCTCAAAAAGGTGGCGCAACTTGGAGCCATGTTTTATTGGCGCAACATCAAGATCACATTCAAACCACACGTGTCAGTATGGCAGCAGCAGACCTCATTTTGGGATGCGATCCTATTGTGAGTGCTGGTAAAGAGACACTTTCTCGCATGTTGCAAGGCAGAACGCATGTTGCCTTGAATTCACACAGCACACCCACCGCTGCATTTGTCAAGAACACGCAATGGCTCAATCCTGCCGAGAGCTGTGCGGCTGAAATTGCCAACACGGTTGGCTTGGAAGGATTGGCAAGTTTTGATGCGGACAAAATGTCGACCCTGCTAATGGGTGACACGATTTACATCAATCCCATGATTCTGGGTTATGCCTGGCAAAAAGGTTGGGTGCCATTGAGTTTGGAAGCCTTGCAGCGAGCCATCGAACTGAATGAAGTTGCTGTTGCAAATAACCTGGCTGCCTTTGAGTGGGGCCGGCATGCAGCCCATCAAATGTCAGCTTTGGAAGCGCTTACTTCGCCGTCGCAGGTCATTGAATTTAAAAAACGCACAAGCATTGATGATTTGATTGCTCATCGAATTGCGTTTTTAACTGACTATCAAAACAAAGAATATGCCAAAACATATGAAGATTTTGTATTGACCGTTAAAGCCAAAGAGTCTTTGTTAGGACAAACCACCCTCACTGAAACAGTTGCCAAACAATTGTTTAAATTGATGGCCTACAAAGATGAATATGAAGTGGCTCGACTTCATACCGATAAACAGTTCCTAGAACGCGTTAAAACCCAGTTTGAAGGCGATTTCAAAGTTTTCTACCACCTAGCCCCTCCCTTGCTGGCAAAACGCAATGAGAAGGGCCAGCTCATCAAACAGAAAATGAGCCCTTACATGCTCTTGGCTTTCAAGGCTTTGTCTAAATTGAAGTTTTTAAGAGGCACGTCTCTTGACTTGTTTGGTCGCACCGAAGAAAGACAAACAGAACGTGCTTTGATTCAAGAATACAAAGACACTGTTCAAGAATTGCTAGTTTCTTTGAATGCACAAAACCATTCGATGGCAGTCAATGTGGCCAAAGTCCCAGAACAAATCAAAGGTTTTGGCCATGTGAAAGAGAGACACATTGAAGCGGCCATGATTCAGTGGCAAAACACCTTGGATCTTTTTAGAAAATCAATTTAATTTCCAAACTGACTTTGTCTTTGTATTCTTCTTTTATATAGATTAATACATAGTAGTAGTAGATAAGGAGAGGCTTGTTCTGTGGACAAGTCTCTTTTTTCTTTATAGATCAACAAATTGGATACTTTTGAAGGATGTGCAAGGTGGTGCGTCCGAGGTGTATCCAAAAAGTGAACAAGTTTTGAAATGCTAGAAATCTGTGGATAACTCTGTAGTTATCCTTGAATTTTCCACACACTTGTTACTTGACAATCAATGCCGCTTTAAGAATTTCTGAGTGTGTGTATCAAACACTTTTTGTTGTGCAGGTGTCAATGCGCCATAAAAGGTTTTGCTGGCGTTCATGCGCTTTGTAATTTCTGCATCGCGTTCTGCTTTGATCGCCATCATCTTGTCAATTCTTTCAGGTGTTGACATCTTTTCCATGTCGGCTGGAACGGCTGCCATGTGTCGTTTCATGGGCGGTTTCATCACAGTTTCAAATGCCGTCCATGCTGCTTCTTGAGAGGGTTGTAATTGAAGAAAAACCTTCAATTCACTCAAGTGCTTTTGGTGACGTTCGGCACGATGTGCCTCTCGTTTTGGATCGTTCATCATGGCATGGCCACCGTGCATACCTTGCATGTGGTGGGGGTTCATCCCCATTGGGCCAGGTGTTTGCGCAAGAGCAGTCAAGGAAAAACCAGCAGACGTAACGATCATTGAGGTCAACAATGCGCTGCGAAATGAGTTGTGAACTTTGGACATCAGGATTCCTTTCATTGAAAAGGACAGTTTGGCTTTCCTATGTGTCTGTATCTTTCTACGATTGTGATGAATTGTAAAGACCGGCCCTGAAATCATCGACAGCTTGCATCAGTTCTTCCCGAGTGTTCATGACAAATGGACCATACTGGGCAATAGGTTCGTTAAGTGGTTTGCCAGCAATTAAAAGCAGTTGACTCCCTGCGCTTGCAGCAATTTCAACACCTGTACCCTCGTTCTGAAGAATGGCCATTCGATGAATGCCAACACTGGTTTCTTGATGGTCACTGATCACCTTGGCACTGCCACGATAAACATAAAGAAACGCATTGTGTTCAGGCAAAAGGGGTTGTTGAAAACGTGCAGCCTGATCAAAATGAATGTCCAAATAAAGCGTTTGTGTGGGAAACAATTCAGCCGGTCGGTTTACTGCGCCACTGACGCCATGCGCTTCTCCAGCAATGACACGCAACTTGATACCTGATTGCAAAGATAGCTCGGGAATTTTGTCGCTTTGAATGTCTTGATATGCAGGCGCACACATTTTTTGGTGTGAGGGTAAATTGAGCCATAACTGAAATCCTTCCATCACACCTTCTTCTTGTTCGGGCATTTCGCTGTGAACAACGCCGCGGCCTGCAGTCATCCATTGCACCCCGCCGTTTTGCAACAAGCCTTCGTTGCCTGCGCTGTCTTTGTGCCGCATGCGGCCTGCAATCATGTAAGTGATGGTTTCAAAACCGCGGTGTGGGTGATCTGGAAAACCGCCGCCGTAATCGTTGGGGTCATCGCTGCCAAAGTTATCCAGCATCAGGAATGGATCTAGGCGGCGTTGATGTGCTTGCGTTAGAACGCGTGTCAGTTTGACGCCATCACCATCCCGTGTGGCTTGGCCAATGACTTGTTGTTCGACACGACGACCTTGAAATTTGGTATTGGATTGATTCATGAGTTTGAATTTAGATGGAATTTCTTGATCTACGTCATTTTCTGAAAATTTAAATGTCTTCAGACTATGTTCTATAGAAGCATTGACCTGTTCAGTGTATTCAGAAAGTCACAAAACATGAAAAAAAGAAGCCTTCAAATTATTCGCGATGAGCATGCATCATTGGCGGCCATGCTGCGCTCGATGAGCCAGATGGTTGAAAGAGGCCCAGCCGAAGATGCGCGTCTGTTTTTTGAAGTCATGCGCGCCATGCTTTTCTACATTGATGAATTTCCTGAACAGTTACACCATCCCAAAGAGTCCAATTTACTGTTCCCTAAGGTGGTCAAAAAAGCACCAGAAATTATGGGCGCCGTAGATCGTCTTGAACGAGATCACATGCACAGTGAGAGGGCTGTGCGCGACTTGTTGCATTTGTTGTTGGCTTGGGAGCTGTTAGGCACAACTCGCAGGGCTGCTTTTATGGACGCATTTGGCCCCTATGTCGAGTCTTATTTAGAACACATGAGAATGGAAGAGTTGGTGGTTTTGCCAGCCGCTGAATCTGCCTTGAGTGACGAGGATTGGACCGCCTTGGATTTGGCATTTGATCAAAATGCAGACCCCCTGACGGGCAAGCACGCACCAAGCGCAGAGTATGAAAAACTATTCACGAGAATTGTTTCAACTGCGCCGGCCCCCATCGGTTTGGGCTAAAAAGGCGCAGGCATTGTTTTATGCCGCACTTAGAAATGGGTAATCGGTGTAACCTTTTTCAAGCCCACCATAAAAGGTGCTGCGATCAGGCTCGTTGAAGGGGCCGTTTTGATTTAAGCGCAGACCCAGATCTGGGTTGGCAATGAACGGCTTGCCAAACGCGATCAAATCTGCACCATCGGCCAAAGACTGATTGGCCAGTTCTAGGGAATAAGCATTGTTCAGCATCCATGCGCCCGTTCCCCCTGCATCAACATAGGCGGCCTTCAGTGCGGCATAGTCAAAGGCTTGTGCACCTTGATAAAAGTCGCGCGCTGCGCCGGTTGCGCCTTCAATGGTGTGAACGTAAGCCAAGTTCAAAGTTCCCAAAAACTGCGCCACATGTTCAAACAATACCTGTGGCTCTGGGTCTGCGGCATCATTGACCGGCGTCACGGGTGAAATTCGGATGGCGCATTTGGGTCCCCCAATTTCTTCACAGACCGCGTGCATGACTTCTTTTAAAAATCGCGTGCGTTTTTCAACGCTACCGCCATAAGCGTCGGTTCGCAAGTTGCTACCCGTACGCAAAAACTGGTCAATGAGATAGCCATTGGCCGCATGAACTTCAACACCATCGAAATCTGCTGCAATGGCATTGCGTGCCGCCGTTTTGTAATCGTCCACAATGCCTGGAATCTCATCGATAGAAAGAGCACGCGGCTCAGACGTGGCCATAAAACTTGGCTCGCCATCGATCAGTTGGACTGTTTTTGTTTTTGCAATGAGCGCAGAAGGTGCGACAGGCGCTTGACCGCCAGGCTGAAAACAATGATGAGAAACCCGGCCCACATGCCAAAGCTGCATGACAATTTTTCCGCCTTGCGCGTGAACCGCGGCAGTGACGGGCTTCCATGCGTCGATCTGCGCCTGCGACCAGATGCCAGGCACATCCACATACCCTTGGCCTTGGTGGCTGATGGCGGTTGCTTCGGTGATGATGAGGCCCGCGCCCGTTGCAGGGTTGGCGCGTTGCGCATAGTATTCAGTCATGAGGGCATTGGCCAATGCATGAGGTGCTCTGTTGCGAGTCAGTGGTGCCATCACAATGCGTGAGGCGAGTTGAAGGTCGCCCGCTTGGCAAGGTTCAAATAAAGTTTTCATGACTCAAAATATCCGATGGATGACAGCCCTGGGCTTGTCTGTTTGTATTTCAATGGCCGCCGCGGTTTCTTTGGGAATGACGCGGTTTGCCTATGCGCTCTTGTTGCCACCGATGCGTGACGATTTGTTGTGGAGCTACACCTTAGCAGGTGCCATGAACACTTTCAATGCGGTCGGTTATTTGGTTGGCGCTTTGTTGACGCCTATGGCGCTTCGCCGTTTGGGTGCCGTTCGTGTTTTGATTTGGGGCGCCTTGTTTGCCACCCTCTTCATGGCCTTGACGGGGTTTTTAATAGACACCTCTGCCTTGTTGTTGCAGCGCTTTTTGGCGGGTGTTGCCAGCGCTGCCGTGTTTGTCTCTGGTGGCTTGCTTGCGGCCAGACTAGGCGCTCAAACGCCTTCTCAGTCGGGCTTGTTGCTGGGTATTTATTACGGCGGTACAGGCTGGGGCATTGTTTTGTCGGCGCTGATGGTGCCTGCTGCATTAAGTTGGGCGCAAGCACAGGGTGTCAATCACCCTTGGTCTTGGGCGTGGTGGACTTTGGCGGGACTCTGTTTGATGTTGACTATTTTGCTGATTGTCATTCGCTTGCCTTTGAATCGATGGGCACCAGATGCGCCGCTATCAACGATGGCTTCGACCAAATCACAGCCAACGGGTCAAGCCTTGCGCCAATGGTTTTTTGCGTTGCTGGGCTATGGGTGTTTTGGTGTGGGGTACATTGGTTACATGACCTTTGTGGTCGCCTTGTTGCGTGAGCAAGGTGCAACACCGACAGACGTCACCATGTTTTATGGGCTCTTGGGCATTGCCGTCGTCGTTTCGTCCAGGGTCTGGGCGGGTTTGTTGAATCGCTATCGTGGCGGTCAAGCGCTTTCCATCTTGAACGGCTTGTTAAGTGTGGCCACCCTCATTCCTGCCATGACTTCTGCATGGCCATTGATGATGTTGTCGGGCTTGATTTTTGGCGTGGTCTTTTTGTCCTTGGTTGCTTCAACCACGGCCATGGTCAAACATAACTTGCCACCAGAACAATGGGCCTCTGGCATCAGTGTGTTCACGGTTATTTTTGCGCTGGGCCAAATTGTGGGGCCCGTGGTGGTGGGGTGGATTGCCGATGGCGAGGGCGGATTGCAAAGGGGCTTGTTATTTTCTGCGCTGGCCTTGCTCTTGGGGTCTTACTTTGCGTGGCAACAAAAACCCTTGACTGAAAAACCAAGTCCTTAAGCAAGTCAGTCAGGGGCCTGCTGTGGCGCAATGTTTTTAAACATCGTAGCCAGGATTTTCACGGCCCAGTTTTCGCAACAATGACGGCCACACAAAAGCGCCGCCAAGGCCACCGGTCTGTACCTTCATGGCGTGTGCCACACCATTCAATATTTGAGGATTGACTTGAATGAGATCGCTGGCCTGTGTTTGCCCAGACAAAGCGTCCAGTTGAATTTTGCAAGTGCTTTCAAAAATGTACATTTGCAAAAAGGCGTCGGCAATGGTTTTTCCTGCGGTGAGTAAACCGTGGTTGCGAAGCATCAAATAATTGGCGTCGCCAAGATTGGTTTTCAGTCGCGCCTTTTCTTCATCGCGTATGGCGACCCCCTCATAGTCGTGATAAGCCAGCGAACTCAAAACAAAAGTGCTTTGTTGGCTGATGCTCAAAACACCGTGTTTTTGGGCGCTGACAGCAACGCCTGCGCGCGTGTGCGTGTGCAAAACGCAGCCAATTTCGGGCCGCGCTTCGTGTACGGCGCTGTGAATCACAAAGCCCGCAGGGTTAACGGGGTGTACATTTTCAAGGTCTAGCTTTTGACATGCCATGTCGACCTTCACTAAGCTGGACGCTGTTATTTCATCAAACATCAAACCATAGGGGTTGATCAAGAATTGATGGTCTTCGCCAGCCACAGAAGCGGGCAACTTTGCACTGATGTGCGTGAAGACCAAATCGCTCCAACCGTACAGCGCGACCAATCGATAACAAGCGGCCAAACTTACGCGGAGTGCCCATTCGTCGGGATGAAATTGGGCGGGGCTTGGCGGCGTTGTTTTCATGGCTTTTCCTGGTCGAAGGTCCAAAGTGCTAGCTTAGCGCGAGCACGCATTGACCGTGGGTCGCGCACGGCACACTCGATGCAGATAAAATCAAACCCCTTAGGCCACAGGCCTCCTGCGGCGCGGGCAGCGCCGGCCTTTTGGTCATGGACTGGTGAATACATGCTTTACCCACAAGAATTTGATGTGATCGTTGTTGGCGGTGGCCATGCAGGCACGGAGGCGGCATTGGCATCCGCGCGCATGGGTTGTAAAACGCTTTTGCTTTCTCACAACATCGAAACCTTGGGACAGATGAGCTGCAACCCTTCCATTGGTGGAATCGGCAAAGGGCATTTGGTGAAAGAGGTGGATGCCTTGGGCGGCGCCATGGCCATTGCAACCGATGAGGGCGGCATTCAATTTCGCATTTTGAACAGCTCCAAGGGCCCTGCCGTGCGAGCAACGCGGGCTCAGGCAGACCGTATTTTGTACAAGGCCGCCATTCGACACCGCCTGGAAAATCAAGAAAACTTGTGGCTTTTTCAGCAAGCTGTCGATGATCTCATGGTTGAGTCCAACGGAACAAAAGACCGCGTGGTGGGGGCTGTGACGCAAGTGGGTGTTCGCTTCCGTTCAAAAACGGTGGTGTTAACCGCGGGTACATTCTTGGATGGCAAGATTCACGTTGGCCTAGAAAACTATTCCGCGGGTCGTGCTGGCGATCCGCCTGCTGTTAGTTTGTCAGCTCGATTGAAAGAGCTGAAGTTGCCGCAAGGGCGTCTCAAAACTGGTACGCCGCCCAGACTGGATGGGCGCACCATTGACTTCAGCAAATGCTTTGAGCAGCCTGGTGATGGCATGCCTGGCGGCTTGAATGAGGCCGCGGGTGTTCCTGTATTCAGCTTCATGGGGCGTGCTGAAATGCACCCTGCGCAAATGCCTTGCTGGATTACGCATACCAACGAGCGCACGCACGAAATCATTCGTTCGGGCTTTGACCGCAGCCCCATGTTCACCGGAAAAATAGAGGGTGTAGGCCCCAGGTATTGCCCCAGTGTTGAAGACAAGATCAACCGTTTTGCGGACAAAGACAGCCATCAGATTTTTCTGGAGCCAGAGGGCTTAACGACGCACGAGTTTTATCCCAACGGCATATCAACCAGCCTGCCATTTGATATTCAGTATGAGTTGGTTCGCTCAATGAAGGGCCTCGAGAATGCGCATATTTTGAGACCAGGCTATGCCATTGAGTACGACTACTTTGATCCTCGCTCACTCAAGAGTACTTTTGAGACGCGTCAAATTGGCGGCTTGTTCTTTGCCGGCCAAATCAATGGCACAACAGGTTATGAAGAGGCCGCGGCACAAGGCTTGTTTGCCGGCATCAATGCAGCTTTGCAATGCCGCGCATTGTTGGGGCAGGGCAATGACATGGGCGGTGCTTGGTTGCCAACCCGTGACCAAGCGTATTTGGGTGTTTTGGTAGACGACCTCATTACCAAGGGCGTGACTGAGCCGTATCGAATGTTTACCAGCAGGGCGGAGTTTCGCTTGCAGTTGCGAGAGGACAACGCAGACATGAGGTTGACTGAACTTGGTCGCCAAATGGGATTGGTTGATGACGCGCGTTGGACTTCTTTTTGCACCAAACGTGAAGCTGTTTCACGTGAAACAGAGCGCCTGAAGTCGACTTGGGTCAACCCGCGCAACCTTCCATCTGCCGAGTCGGAGAGGGTGCTTGGCAAAGCCATTGAACATGAGCACAATTTGTTTGATTTACTTCGCAGGCCCAATGTTGGCTATGAAAGCTTGATGACCCTCGATGCTGGACGTTTTGTTGCTGATGCTGTTTCACGTGAAACACTGGGCGTTTTGTCCGCGGCTGTCATCGAGCAAGTTGAAATTGCAGCCAAGTATTCTGGTTACATTGACCGTCAAAAGATTGAGGTCGAGAGGGCGGCGCATTTTGAGAATCTGAAGCTACCTGCCAAATTAGACTATCTACAGGTGGCCTCCTTGTCTATCGAGGCGCGGCAAAAACTGGACAAGCATCGTCCAGAAACCTTGGGCATGGCCTCCCGCATTTCTGGCATTACGCCTGCCACCATTTCCCTGTTGCTGATTCACCTGAAAAGAGGTGGTTTCAGAGAGTTTATGGCGGTCAAGCCTGAATTGCTTGAGGGCGTCGAAAGCCTGACTTCATGAGTTTGAATTTGGCGCACGATCTTGCATCGGGCATTTCTGCCTTGGGCTTGTCGGTTGATGGTCCTGCCCAGCAGCAGCTTTTGGATTACATGGCCTTGATCCAAAAGTGGAACAAGGTCTACAACTTAACGGCCCTTCGTGAGCCTCAAGAAATACTAAGCCACCATTTGCTGGACAGTTTGTCTGCCATAGCGCCATTGATGCGCCAAGCGCAGCCGTTTGGAGAGGCTTTTTCATTCTTGGATGTGGGTTCTGGCGGTGGATTGCCTGGTGTGGTGATTGCCATTTGTTGTCCCAATGTGGCGGTGACGTGTGTCGATGCGGTATCAAAAAAGGCCGCCTTTGTTCAGCAAGTGGCGGCCAGCCTGAGACTGAGCAATCTGAAGGGTGTTCATGCCAGGGTTGAAACACTCGAAGGCCCCTTTGACGTCATCGGTTCAAGGGCTTTTGCTTCATTGCCTGACTTTGTGACGTGGTCCGCGAGCGCACTGGGGGATAAGGGCATTTGGATGGCCATGAAAGGCAAGTTGCCAGAGGAAGAAATTTCGTCATTGCCATCCAATGCGCAAGTGTTTCACGTGGAACAACTCCATGTACCTGGTTTGAGTGCAGAGAGATGCATGATTTGGATGAAAAAATCCACACCTTTGACGGCATAGGCAAGTTGGAGTCAGCTTTCGCCCATTACACTTGGGCTACATAAGAAAGCCTCGCATGTTTGGAATTTCTGATTACGGCGCCTTTGTGGCCGCCTTTGTTTTGTTGTTGTTCTTACCAGGGCCAGGCAATTTGGCTTTGATTACCTCGACCAGCCAAGGTGGTGTTCGGGGTGGCTTTGCCTCTGTTCTCGGCTTGTTGTTGGGCGACCAAATTTTGTTGTGGCTCACGGTTGCAGGTGTTGCTGCCTTGCTTCAAAGCTATCCTCATTTGTTCATGGCCATGCAGTGGGTGGGTGCTGCCTATTTGGCTTGGTTGGGCGCGAAAATGGTTTTGGCCAAACCTGGAGAAGGACCCGCCATCAAGATTACCCCCGGCAAGTATTTCAAAGAAACCATGTTGATCACCTTGTTGAACCCCAAGGCCATCATGTTTTACTTTGCCTTTTTTCCGCAGTTCATTGACCCCCAACAGCACCAAGGCATGACTACTTTTGTTTTCATGGCGGTCACAATTGCTGTTTTAGGCTTTCTGTATTGTTTTGGCGTGGTTTTGATCACGCACACCATGGCGGAGCGCATTCGAGCCAATCCTAAGATGTCAGCATTTCTGCAAAAACTAGCGGGCGTGTGCCTCATTGGTTTTGGCTTGAAACTGGCTGTCGGTAAATAAGCGCATCAACCGAAAATTAATCGAGAAACAAATGGCAAAAATTTTCTGTGTTGCAAATCAAAAAGGCGGCGTTGGCAAAACCACTTCGGCCGTCAATTTGGCTGCGGGTTTGGCCAAGGTGGGTCAACGCGTTTTGCTGGTTGATCTCGACCCGCAAGGCAATGCCACCATGGGCTCAGGCGTAGACAAACGCCAACTTGAACTCAGTGTGTATGACGTTTTGTTGGAGTCGGCCAGCATTCAAGAGGCGGCTATTTTTTCTGAAAAATGTGGCTATCACGTTCTGGGCGCTAACCGTGAATTGGCGGGCGCTGAGGTTGAGTTGGTCGACTTAGAAAGACGAGATCAACGTTTGAAATTGGCGCTGGAGGTGGTTCAGCAAGATTTTGACTTTGTCTTAATTGATTGCCCACCCTCACTCTCCATGCTCACACTCAATGGTTTGTGTGCGGCACATGGCGTGATTGTCCCCATGCAATGCGAATACTTTGCTTTGGAAGGCTTGACCGATTTGGTGAACACCATCAAGCAAGTTCACGCCAATCTGAACCCCGATTTGAAAATTATCGGTTTGTTGCGTGTGATGTTTGATCCCCGAATTACCTTGCAGCAACAGGTCAGCGAACAACTCAAATCGCATTTTGGCGATAAAGTTTTTAACACCGTCATTCCGCGCAATGTTCGCTTGGCAGAAGCACCCAGTTACGGTTTGCCAGGCGTTGTGTTTGACCCATCCGCCAAGGGAAGCCAAGCCTTTGTCGAGTTTGCCAAGGAGTTGGTGCAGCGCATTCCAACTTTGTGAAGCGCCCATCAAATCAACATGCAGCCAAATCAAGTCCTTATTTTGCCTGGCTGGCAAGGGTGTGGGCCTCTTCATTGGCAAAGCAAATGGGTCCAAAATTATGCGTATCAGTTGGTAGAGCAGCACGATTGGATGCGCCCTTTGCGAGGTGATTGGTTGAGCAGATTAGACGAAGTGGTGTCTGATGTGTGCGGTCCCATTTATTTGGTGGCCCACAGTCTGGGCTGCATTCAAGTGGCGGCTTGGGCCAACATATCAAAACAAACGCATCGAGTGAAAGCGGCTTTGTTGGTTGCACCTGGCGATGTTGAGGCACCAGCTTTCAAAGATGTGCTCAGCAGTTGGCGCCCCATTTGCCTCAAGCCGCTGCCGTTTAAATCTATTTTGCTGGGCAGCCAAAATGACCCGCACTGCACCCTAGAGCGGGCACAATTTTTTGCCAAATTGTGGGGTTCAGATTGGATCGACATGGGACCCAAAGGGCATCTGAACGCAGACTCTCAGTTAGGAGACTGGCCAGAAGGACACGATTTTTTGAATCAATTAATGAAGGTAGAAGAACATGGTCACTAAAAAACCAAAAGGACTGGGTCGTGGTTTGGAGGCTTTGCTAGGCCCCAAAGTTCAAGATGAGGCCAGCTCGCCCCAAGCGGTTGAAGCCGCCGCAAATCGAACACCTTCAGTTTTGAGCTTGGGCGATTTGGTGCCAGGCATGTACCAACCGCGGACACGCATGGACGAGGGGGCTTTGTATGAATTGGCCGAGTCCATCAAGGCCCAGGGCATCATGCAACCCATCTTGGTTCGCAAGTTGAGCGATGGCCCCAATGCCGGCAAATATGAAATCATTGCCGGTGAGCGTCGCTTCCGCGCGTCGCGCTTAGCGGGCTTGAACGAGGTGCCCGTGTTGGTTCGGGACGTGCCCAATGAGGCCGCTGCAGCCATGGCACTCATCGAAAATATTCAACGCGAAGACTTGAACCCATTGGAAGAGGCCCAGGGTTTGCAACGCCTAATCAAGGAGTTTGGACTCACTCACGAAACGGCAGCACAGGCCGTTGGCCGGTCTCGAAGTGCCGCCAGCAATTTGCTTCGCTTGTTGAATTTGGCGGACCCCGTGCAAACCATGCTCATGGCGGGTGACATCGACATGGGTCATGCCCGTGCACTTTTGGGGCTCGACAGGGCCGCCCAAATTACGGCCGCCAATCAGATCAGTGCCAAAAAAATGTCGGTTCGTGAGGCCGAAAGCTTGGTGAAAAAACTCAGCGCAGAGTTTTCATTGGTTCAACAAAAGCCCAAAAAAGAGAAGTCGCGAGACATCAAACGTGTTGAAGAAGAACTGTCAGACTTGCTGATGGCCGAGGTGGAAGTGCGCATTAAAAAGCGCGTCAAGCGCCACGGAAGATTCGAAGAGATGGGCGAGCTGTCCATCCAATTTGGGTCTTTGGATGAACTCAATGGTTTCATTGAGCGGCTTCGTGGCTGACTGTCAAACAACGTTCAATGAAAGATTTTTCCGGGGTTCATGATGTTGTGTGGGTCCAGTGCCTGCTTGATGGTCTTCATCATGCTGACCGCGCCTGCACCAGCCTCGGTTACTAAGAAGTCCATTTTGTGCAAACCAATGCCGTGCTCGCCAGTGCAGGTGCCGCCCAAGCGCAGTGCTCTGCTCACTAACTTGTGATTGAGGTCTTCGGCCACTTCTCTTTCGTGAGGAATCTCTGGATTGATGAGGTAGCCAAAGTGGAAATTGCCATCGCCCACATGACCCACTAAAAAGTAAGGCAAGCCACTGGCGTCGGTTTCGGTGATGGAGTCGAGCAGACAATCGGCCAACTTGCTGATGGGGACGCAGGTGTCTGTGCTGATGGCGCGGCAGCCTGGCTTGCTTTGAAGCGCAGCAAAATAAGCGTTGTGGCGAGCCGTCCAAAGGCGAGTGCGCTCTTCGGGTGTGGTGGCCCATTCGAAGGCGTTGCCGCCATGGTCGCTGGCAAGTTCTTGTACCGTCTCGGCTTGCTCTTTAACGCCGGCGGGCGAGCCATGAAACTCCATCAACAGCATGGGCTCTTCACGCAGCCCCAATTTGGCATACGCATTCACCATGCGCACGGTGTTGTGGTCAATGAGCTCAACGCGGGCGATGGGAACACCCAACTGAATGATTTGAATGACCGTTTGAACGGCCGCCTCAATGCTGGGGAAGGAGCAGATGGCTGCCGAAATAGCTTCTGGCAACGGGTACAAGCGAACCGTAACTTCAGTGATGACACCCAAGGTGCCTTCGCTTCCGACAAACAAGCGCGTGAGGTCGTAGCCAGCGCTTGATTTTTTGGCGCGCGTGCCCGTTCGAATGACTTCGCCCGATGCAGTGACAACTTCAAGTGCCAGCACATTTTCGCGCATGGTGCCGTATCGAACTGCATTGGTGCCACTGGCACGGGTTGCGCTCATGCCGCCCAGTGTGGCATCGGCGCCTGGATCGATGGGGAAAAATAAACCTGTAGATTTAATTTCTTCGTTCAACTGTTTGCGAGTGACGCCCGGCTGAACGGTGACGGTCAAGTCTTCGGCGTTGATCGACAACACCTTGTTCATGCGTGTGAGGTCAATGCTGATGCCGCCTTGAACCGCCAACAAATGGCCTTCTAAGGAAGAGCCTACGCCAAAGGGGATGACCGGAACCTTGTATTCACTTGCCAACTTGACGGCGTCAGAAACATCTTGTGTGCACTCTGCAAAAACCACCGCCGAAGGTGGCGGCACAGGTGCAAAGGCGGACTCATCGCGGCCATGTTGCTCACGAATGACCAAAGCGGTTGAGCAGTTGTCGCCAAAGCGCTTCTTCAGTTCGTCGATGAAAGCCTGCGGCACGGGGCGGGCTTGTACCGCTGGGGCCAAGTGGGCTGCTTGAGTAGGTGCATTCATGGTGGCGCTCCGATGTCAGGGTGCAGTGCAACAGCGCTGAAGAGTCAGCCAGTCGCGTTGGTGAATCAAGCTTGACGAAATCTTGTCAAACTCGGTCAAAATGAGAGTTTACGCGCAGACGCTCATTTTTGCAGTCGTCTCAGCACAGGGGAAACACCATGGGTAATCGGCTCACACAAATTGCAACCCGCACGGGCGACGAAGGAACGACTGGTTTAGGCAACAACCAGCGTGTGTCCAAAAACAGCTTGCGCGTCCATGCCATGGGCGATGTCGACGAGTTGAACTCGCACATTGGCTTGTTGCTGTGTGAGGCCATGCCAGACGATGTCCGCACGCTTTTGGTCGAGGTTCAACATCAACTGTTTAACTTGGGTGGAGAACTGTCCATACCTGGCTTTGAGTTGTTGAAGGCAGAAGCGGTGGCGGTGTTGGACCAAGCCCTTGAAAAGTACAACGCACAGCTGCCCAAGCTCGAAGAATTTATTTTGCCTGCAGGCAATCGCGCTGCGTCTCAAGCGCACATTTGCCGCACAGTGGCCAGGCGTGCAGAGCGCGCCACAGTGGCGCTTGGCAATGAAGAGGCGTTGAATGATGCGCCGCGCCAGTATTTAAATCGGCTTTCTGACTTGATGTTTGTTCTGTCGCGCGTACTCAACCGAATGGACGGGGGTACGGATGTTTATTGGCAAAGTGAGCGCATGAAAAAATGACAATACCGCCCAACGAAACTCTCATTGCCGCACCCACAGCGCATGCTGATTACGCGCCGCAAATTCGGCTTTATCAAAACTGGCTAAAGCAAAATCGCGGCCTCTCTTTTGAGCGCTATGAAGATTTGTGGCAATGGTCAATTTCGGACTTGGACGCGTTTTGGCAGAGCATTTGGGATTACTTTGATTTGCAATCGCCAACACCACACACGACTGTTTTGGCCAAAAATGCCATGCCCGGTGCGGTTTGGTTTCCTGGTGCCAAGGTCAATTACGCAGGTCAAGTATTGCGACACGTCGATGCGGCACATGCGGCAGGCTTTCCAGCCCTCATTGCACAAAATGAATTGGGCGTGCGACAAGAAATTTCATGGCCAGAACTGAGGCGACGAATTGCTTCCATGGCCCTGCACCTTCAAGCGCAAGGCTTGCAACCCGGCGATCGTGTGGCGGCTTATTTGCCAAACATTCCTGAGGCCATCATTGCCTTTTTGGCCACCATCAGCGTGGGCGGTGTGTGGAGCATTTGCGCCCCCGACATGGGCACCTTGGCCGTACTCGACAGGTTTAAACAAATTGAACCCAAGGTTTTGATTGCCTGTGATGGCGTGATTTATGGCGGCAAAAACTACGATCGCATGAGTGTGGTGCAAGAGTTGAAAGACGCCTTGCCTTCGGTGCAACATGTCATCGTTCACGACAATTTAGGGGTTGCAGATTTGGCCAACAACGAAGTGGCGGCAGCCATTCGTTTTTCACAAACCACTTTGCTGCAGGGGCCCTTGGTCGATCAATTTGCGCCCATGGACTTGCCCTTTGATCATCCTTTGTGGGTGGTTTACTCAAGCGGCACCACAGGCTTGCCCAAGCCTATTGTGCATGGCCACGGCGGCACCTTGATTGTGGCCATGGCTCTGAAAATTTTGCACAACGATGTGGGCTGCAGTTATCAGCCCAACAGCTGGGGTGAGCGATTCCATTGGTACAGCTCAACCGGTTGGGTGATGTGGAATGCGCAAGTGGGCGGCCTCCTCAACGGTACCACCTGCGTCATTTACGACGGCAACCCTGGCGGCAGCAAAGGCCAGCCCGATTGGACAACGCTGTGGCGTTTTGCCGCAGACAATCAGGTGACATTTTTTGGCGCTGGCGCAGCATTTTTTGCCAACTGTCAAAAGGCGGGCATTGAGCTCCTTGAGTGTGGTGATCTTTCAAAGGTTCGCGCATTGGGCACCACAGGCTCACCCCTTTCGCCCGATACCCAAAAATGGGGCAATGCACAGTTTAAAAAAATCCAAAGTCAGTACAGCCAGTCAGACCATCTTCACCGCGAAACGGATGGTGACATTTGGTGGTGCAACATTTCTGGTGGCACCGATTTTTGTGGCGCCTTCATTGGAGGCAATAGAGAACTGCCACAAGAACCCGGCGTTATGCAATGTCGTTTGTTGGGGTGCGCTGTAGAGGCTTGGAGCGAAGCGGGCGAGCCCGTGCATGGTGAGGTGGGCGAACTGGTTTGTGTGCAGCCCATTCCCTCCATGCCCTTGTATTTTTGGAACGATGCCAACAACGTGCGCTACTTGGCCAGCTACTTTGAAATGTACCCAGCGGGCCACGGCCGCAAGCCAGGCGGCGGTGATGCCGATGCATCGTTTGGGGGTGTTTGGCGACATGGCGATTGGTTGCGCATTGGTGCGGCGGGCCAAGGCAAAGAAGGGGGCGAAGGTTGCGTCATTTTTGGCCGAAGCGATGCCACCATCAATCGGCATGGTTTGCGCATGGGCACCAGCGAACTTTACAGCGCGGTTGAGGCTTTGCCCGAAGTGATGGACAGCATGGTGGTGGACCTTGAATACTTAGGCCGCGAAAGTTACATGCCTTTGTTTGTGGTGCTCATGCCGGGTTTGAATTTAACGGAAGACGTTAAAAACAAATTAAACACCGCCATCAAAACGGCACTCAGTCCGCGCTTTGTGCCCAATGAAATTTTTCAGGTTACCGAAATTCCCAGAACCTTGTCGGGCAAGAAACAAGAGCTGCCCATTAAGAAATTGATGTTGGGACAAGCACTCGAAAAAGTGGTGAACAAAGATGCCATGGCCAATCCTGCGTGTTTGGATTGGTACGTTGATTTGGCCAAAAAACATTTGGCCAAATCAAGCTAGACAGGTCAATTAGTTCTTGTGCAATTCGGCGTTTAAGCTGCCCCAGCTTTCTGTGCGGGGAATGGCTTGAACGGCACCAGACTGTGAATCGCGGCGGAACAAAATACCGTTGCGACCTGACAGTTCGCGGGCTTTGACCACACTGCCATCGGGCATCTTGACGCGCGTGCCGCCGGTGACATAGCAGCCTGCCTCAACCACACAATCGTCGCCCAAAGAAATGCCAATGCCCGAGTTGGCACCCAGCAAGCAACGCTTGCCAATAGAAATAACTTCTTTGCCGCCACCCGACAGCGTGCCCATGATGGAGGCGCCACCGCCCACATCACTTTGATCGTCGACCAACACACCCGCACTGATGCGGCCTTCCACCATGGAGGTGCCCAGCGTGCCTGCATTGAAGTTGCAGAAGCCTTCATGCATGACGGTGGTGCCCGGTGCCAAATGCGCACCCAATCGAACGCGGTCGACGTTGGCAATGCGCACGCCAGAAGGTACGACGTAGTCGGTCATGTAAGGGAACTTGTCGATGGCTTTGACGTCAAACACAACGCGTGCTGCACGCGCACGCAAGCGCGCGGCTTCCAATTGGTCCAAGGGGCAAGGGCCCATGGAGGTCCATGCCAAATTGGTCAACATGCCAAAGATGCCGGCCAAATTGGCTTGATGAGGTTTGATCAAACAATGGCTGAGCAAGTGAAGGCGCAAAAACACATCGTGCGTGTCTTTGGCAGGTTCAGACAAGTTGGCAATGCTGGTTTTAACAGCGACCACATTGACACCACGCAATTCGCAAGGGCCCAATGCCTTGACAAAAGCTTCGCCCAAATGAGTTTTGACATCGGCCTCACTCAACACCTGGCTACCGGCTTCTTGAATGCCTTCGGCCAATTGGGGCGCAGGATACCAAGTATCTAAGATGACGCCGTCTTTGGACAGGGTTGCCAAGCCATAGGCTACAGCGCTACTTTGAATCATGGGAGGGGTTTGCATGGTGATCAGTGTAAAAATCAAAAAAAGAGATTATCGGGCTTTGTCGTGGGCTTTGCTTTTATTGCAATTCCGAAAGATCAATGCTTTGGCGCTTTAGCCATTCGCCTTGCGTATTTTGAAAGCCCAACTGAATTTGTTTTTGCGGCCAATTGAAGTCAATCAAGGCAAAGTGATTTTGCGTGACCAATTGACCGAGGCGGTTAGGGCCGGCCTCATTGGCATTGGCCCATGCGTGCGTCATGCCACTGGAGGTGAGCTCATACAAGGGGTAGTTGGTGTTGGTTTTGCTTTTGTAGACAGCACCAATGTGTCGATCACCGGACAAGAAAATAACCCCTTTGGCCTGGGTTTTTTGCACGAGCTGTCGCATCTTTTCTAACTCATGTGGAAAGTTGCCCCACGATTCCCAGCCGTGTCCATCGGCCACCACCTGTATGCCAGAAACAATCAGTCGAACATCTGCCGCTTGTTTCAATTGCATCTCAAGCCACTGCCATTGGGCCGCCCCGAGCATGGTTTTTTTGGGGTCTGTGTCGGGCACATAGCGCTCTTTGCCGGGTGCGTTTCGGTCATCGGTCACTTTGGGTTCAGACTTGAACCAGCGGGTGTCTAACAAAATAATTTGCACGCGTTGACCCAGGGGGCCAATTTGAAAAGCTTGATAAAGACCTTCTCTTTGTCGACGCGTGTCGTTGGCGGGCAATTCCCAAAATGCCATGAAGGCGTCTTTGGCGACTTGCTTGTGTGCAAAGCCTGCTCCACCATCGTTTTGACCCATGTCGTGATCGTCCCAAATGGCCATGTGGGGAACTTCACGACGCAACTGCGCGAATCCTTCTTGCGCCGCTTGCGTGGCGTAGGCTTTTTGTAATTGATCCAAATGCCAAGGCGGCCTGCTGGCATAAACGTTGTCACCGCCAAAAATGAACAGGTCTGGTTTTGTGGCCAGAATCGCACGCCAAATGGGTTGGGGCTTGTTTTGATCGATGCAAGAGCCAAATGCAATGCGTTGTATTTTTTGCGGCAATTCTGGCCCTGCAGTTGCAGACGCAGTTACCGATGTTTTGTCCTGTGCGTGTGCCAAGTTGGATACCCAGCTGCTCATCCCGCCCACCAAGGCGCTCAGGCTGAATGTTTTTAGCAAATGGCGACGTTTCATGGCTGGCTCCGATGTGCGCCCAATGGGATGAACTGATAACCTAGACGTGCTGGACATTTTATGACCGATCAGTTCAAATGTTTGGATCGCTTGCTAAAATGATTCGATGACAGCCCTCAAAGAACTCCCAAAGAAATCCTTCAAAACACAAATGCTGGAAGCCAGGGAGTTGGCCATCACAGCGTCCGTGAACCGATTGCTTTCAGAAAAGGGCTTTGACGCCATGACAGTGGACGAGGTAGCGGCAGAGGTGGGCATAGCCAAAGCCAGCTTGTACAAGCACTTCAACAGCAAGGAAGAGCTGGCATGTGCCGCCATGGTTCAGGCCATGCAAAAGGCACAAGCTTTTTTAGAAAACCTCGACCAACAAACAGGCGCTGACTTGTCTCAAGCGACGCCCAACGCAAGCAGCAGCCTGGCACTGAACAAGCTCATGGCCACCACGCGTTGGACACTGGAATTAAAACTGGCAGGCCAAATGCCCACACTGCCTAGCCAGAACTCAAGTTTGAGAGCCACCTTGATGGCCAGCCGGCCTTACATGGATGGCTTGATGCAGGTCAGTGAGTTGTTGGGCGCATGGATTGTTCAAGCGCAACAAGATGGCCATCTCAATCCCGCTCTGCCGCCCATCGCAATTTTGTACACCTTGTTTGCCAGGGCCTGCGACCCAGTGGTTGAGTTTTTAAAAATGAGCGCGCTGCATTCGGATGACGAAATCATTGAGATGGTGATGACCACTTGCTTTGCAGGACTCAATGCGCGGCAAAATTGAAGCTGCGTTTTAGACTTCTATTCGCACTATTTTTTGCGGGTCAAAGGCCTGCTGCTCATTTTTTTTTGCATAACCCAAGGGGTTTGCAATCACCCGACAACCTTGGCTGACGTAGTCATGCGCACAATGCAAATGACCATGCAGCCAGTGCGTGGCGTATGGCAATAAATGATCGAGTGAATTGCAAAATCCAGCAGTGCCAGGGGTGAGGCCGTAACGCGGATCAGCACTTAAAAGACTGGGCGCAAAATGAGTGATGACCACCGTGGGTCCTTCAAAGGGCTCGGCCAAGGCTTGCGTCAACCAGGCTTGATCGGCCTCAGCTTGAGCCCGAACTGCGCCCGATAAAAATGGCACGCCCTCAAAAGTTGTGCCCGTCTTTCGCAAATAAAAGTCTGCAGCACGCTCGGCCTTTTCTCTGGCTTTGAGCTGTTGCGTCAACGCGCCTTTGGCTGGCACCAAGGCTTCAAAATCGCTCCACAGCGTGCAGCCAACCAGACGCACACCACGAAAAACTTCTACGCGTTGGTGCAAGAAAATAATTTCTAAACGTTCGCATGTGGCCTTCAATCTTTCATGCGCAACTTCATAGGGCATACCGTCATATTCATGATTGCCCGGTACAAAATAAACAGGGACTGGCCATGCACCCAAATCTTTGCGGGGTGAGAAGCGCGACAAGCCAAAGTTTTCGTCCTGTCGGTTGAACAACATTGACCCTTCTTGATAAGACCCAATGTCACCCGCCAAAATCAGCACATCGGCCAAGGGCGCAACTTGAGGGATGAAGTTTGGATGAGTCTCCAAGTGCAAATCAGAAAGCAGTTGAATGTTCATGAGAGGCGCGCACCTTTGAAGACGTCGTGCGCAATGCCGATCAAAATCTCGCGCAACCAAACATGATCGCTTTGACTGTGTTTGCGCCGATGCCACAAGGCATCGACATGCAAGGTGGGCACCTTGAAAGGCAGATCGCACATAAACAGCTCACTTGAAATACCTGTGGTGGGCACAAAGTGTTTAGGTAACACCGTTAACAAGTCTGAATTCACCACCACGCGGCCCGCTGTAAAAAACTGATTCACGGTCATGACCACTCGTCGGTGCCTGCCGATCGAGGTCAAGGCTTCGTCAATGAAACCATAAGGGCGCCCAGAAAAGCTGACGAGCAAATGCCGCGCGTTGCAAAACTCATCTAACGAAATATTTTTCTGCGCCAATGGATGACCGCGTCGCATGACACACACATACTCACCGTCGTACAAGCGGTGGTGCTCATACGCGACCGCTTCGCCAGATTGAGCCTTGGCAGTCAAGTCGGCCAACACGGCAGGAAAGTAGCCCAAAGCCAGATCGGCCACGCCCTCATTGAGCATGCTTCTAGGATCGCGCCTGGTCAGCGGCAGCACCCGAATCGACACCTTGGGCGCATGGTGTTCTAGCGCTTGCCCCAATCCGCCCATGAGTTCTGCTGCCGTGGCGTCCGCCATGGCCAAGACAAAGGCGTTGCGGGACTCTGCAGGTGTGAATTGCTGCGGTACTAAGGCCGATTGCAATTGATCCAATGCTTGGCGCACATGAGGCCAGAGCGTTAAAGCAAACGGGGTTGGGGCAATGCCGTGGCCATCGCGTCGAACCAAATCATCGCCCAGGGTTTCGCGCAGTCGGCGCAATGAATTGCTGACGGCAGGCTGCGTGATAGACAAGTTGCGCGCAGCCTTGGTCAGGCTTCTTTCAGCCATGACTTCGTCAAAGACCCGAAGCAAGTTCAGATCTAAGGTTCGGAAATTGGTATGGACGGGCTCAATCATTTCAGTGGTGAATGATAAGCATCATGAATATAAAGTTGAACAACACTAGAGTAAACCCTAATATTCGGTCATGGTCAAGCAACAAGTGGTTTTTCACTTGAACAAAGTCGCTTGAGCCCAGTCACATGAAGAGGAAGTCAACATGAACCGCAATTTTGTCCACGTCGAATATTCAACCAGCCACCCAGGCATCGAGCGCGCAGAACAGGCCGTGGCCAACCTCAAGCGCATGGGTGAGTCATTCAGCCCCACCCGCACTTTGGCTGCCATGTTGTTGGCGGCCGTGGTTGCAGCATTTGTGGTGGTTGCCGATCAAATGATTGACACATGGGCCGATGGCCATCTGTTGGCCGCATGGGTAACCTTGTGGGCGGTGGCATTTGCAGCAGCGGGTTTGTTTGCTGGCACTTCAAAAAAGCTGGCTTCACAAATCAAAAATGGCTTGGACGCTTGGTCTGCCAAGCTTGCTCAAAATCGTGCCGATGATCGCATGTGGGCCATGGCTCAAACCGACACACGTTTGATGGCCGATTTGCACTCCGCCATAGGCCGCAATGACGAACTGACAGCGCAAACCAAGAACCCAACCCAGCGCCGTGTTTCACGCATCTTGCGTGACCGTCAATACTACATTTGATT
>CANKXC010000002.1 GCA_947487355.1 Comamonadaceae bacterium
GCCAAAGAATTGAATTTGAATGATCCCCAAGCATGGGACTGGCCCTATATTGGTGAGAAGCTCAAAGAAGCCAGGTACAGCTTCAGTGAACAAGAGGTCAAGCAATATTTCACTGCACCGAAGGTTCTACAAGGACTCTTCAAAATTATTGAAACATTGTTTGATGTGACCATTCGTCTGGACCAAGCGCCGGTTTGGCACCCTGCTGTTGCTTTTTACCGTATCGAACGTCAGGGCCAATTGGTGGGACAGTTTTACTTGGATCCACCAGCCCGCTCGGGCAAGCGCGGCGGCGCATGGATGGACGATGTCCGAGCCAGATGGCTCCGACCAGACAGCCAGCAATTGCAAACGCCTGTTGCGCATTTGGTTTGCAATTTTGCAGACAGCGTAGACGGCAAGCCACCCCTCCTCACCCACGATGATGTCATCACCCTGTTCCATGAATTTGGTCATGGTCTGCATCACATGCTGACCAAGGTGAATGAAAGAGATGTGTCTGGAATTAGCGGCGTTGAATGGGATGCTGTCGAATTACCCAGCCAATTCATGGAGAATTTTTGTTGGGAATGGTCGGTATTGAGACACATGACTTCGCATGTTCAAACAGGCGAAGCTTTACCGCAAGCCTTGTTTGACAAAATGGTGGCGGCAAAGAACTTCCAAAGTGGCCTTCAAACTTTGCGACAAATTGAATTTGGTTTGTTAGACATGCTCTTGCACTCTGAACACAATCCAAACGATGATTTCATGCCAGTTCTGAATCAAGTGCGTGCAGAAGTAGCCGTCATTCAACCGCCCTCTTTCAATCGCATGGCGCATACGTTCAGCCATATTTTTGCAGGGGGATATGCTGCAGGTTATTACAGCTACAAGTGGGCTGAAGTCTTGTCGGCTGACGCTTATGCGGCATTTGAGGAAACAGCACTTCCAGATGGCAGCCCTAACCCAGACACAGGCCGGCGTTATTTAGAAGCCATTTTGGAAGCGGGTGGAAGCCGCCCTGCTTTGGCGTCTTTTGTGGCATTTAGAGGCAGAGAGCCTTCGCTGAATGCCCTCTTGCGACACCAAGGGATGGATTCATCGGCAGGATCACCCCGTCAATAAAAAACTTACGTGACTTAAAACTTCAATGTTTTAACGCCCTCAGATGTGCCCAGCAAACAAACCTGGGCCTTCTGATGTGCAAATACACCCACAGTGACGACGCCTGGCCACTGACTCACTTGCGTTTCAAAAGTCACTGGGTCATTGATTTTTAAACCTTTGACATCAATGATGTGCTGTCCGTTGTCAGTCACAAGGGGCGCGCCATCCTTCATGCGAACTTGCGCTTGACCGCCCATTGCCGCAAATTGAGCCATGATGCGTGAACTGGCCATAGGGATCACTTCCACAGGCAGTGGGAATGCGCCTAAGACGTCTACCAACTTAGATTCATCAGCGATACAAACAAACATCTTTGATTGCGCGGCCACAATCTTCTCGCGTGTGAGTGCAGCACCGCCGCCCTTGACCATGTGGCCCAAGTTGTTGATTTCATCGGCGCCGTCAATGTAGACCGACAACTCGCTCACATCGTTGCTGTCAAACACCGGAATGCCTAAGGCTTTGAGGCGCACAGTAGAAGCCTCTGAGCTAGAAACTGCACCCTTGATTTGATCTTTGATGCTGGCCAGCGCATCGATGAACTTGTTCACTGTGGAACCCGTACCAACGCCAACAATTTGTCCTGGTACAACAAATTGAAGTGCTGCTTGACCGACCAATGTTTTGAGTTCGTCTTGATTCATAAACTTAATTTGAGACAATGCATGTACTAAACGAGATTATCCAATGTCCCTGAACCTTTACGCCCTAGCCCGCCCTCTTTTATTCAAGCTTGACCCCGAAGAGGCGCACGATTTCACACTCAATCAACTGGCCAATACACAAAATACGCCATTTGATCGCGCTTATCGGCAGCCTTGGGTTTCCGATCCTATTCAGCTAGCGGGTTTGACTTTTCCCAACCGAGTGGGCATGGCCGCAGGCTTAGACAAAAATGCACGTTGCATCGATGGCTTAGGTGCCATGGGTTTTGGCTTTGTGGAAGTGGGCACCGTAACGCCTCTGGCGCAGCCGGGCAATGACAAACCCAGAATGTTTAGACTGCTTGAGGCCAAGGCCCTCATTAACCGTTTGGGTTTTAACAACGAGGGCTTAGACGCCTTTGTAGCCAATGTCAAAAAATCCAAATTCAGGCAACAAGGTCGCCTGTTGGGCTTGAATATCGGCAAGAACGCCCTGACCCCCATTGAACGAGCCACAGACGATTACCTCATTGGGCTAAGCGGCGTCTATCCGTATGCCGACTACATCACGGTCAATATTTCCAGTCCAAACACCAAGAACTTGCGATCTTTACAAACAGACGAAGCACTGGATCAGTTGCTTTCGGCGCTGAATGAAAGAAAAAAGGCATTGGCTGAATTGCATCAAAAACAAGTGCCTGTTTTCCTCAAAATTGCCCCCGATCTGGACGATGAGCAAATTGCGGTCATTGCCGCAAGCTTGCGCAAACACGACATCGATGGCGTGATTGCAACCAATACCACCTTGTCGCGCGATGCGGTTCAGGGTATGCCACATGCCAACGAAATGGGGGGACTTTCGGGCTCTCCTGTTTTGTCGGCCAGCAATCGGGTCATTCGCCTTTTACGAAATCAATTAGGTCCCGATTTTCCAATCATTGGTGTGGGGGGCATCATGACTGCCTATGACGCAGTCAGCAAAATTGAGGCGGGTGCCGATGTCGTACAAATCTATACCGGCTTGATTTACAAAGGCCCCGCGCTGGTCCACGAAGTGGCCAAGGCTTTGAAGCAATTGTCAGCTCAATAATTTGACAACTTCATCAGCAATGGCCAGGGAGCTAGTCAGTCCGGGCGACTCTATGCCTAAGAGATGCACCAGGCCAGGTGTTCCATGCTGCTGAGGTCCCATGATGCAAAAGTCAGCGGCAGCCTCTTGAGGTGAATTGATTTTGGGTCTGATGCCCGCATACGAGGGCATCAAAGCACCATCTTTTAGCCCAGGCCAATATTTCCGAACTTCTGCATAAAAAACATCGCCTCTGCGGGCATCAACGCTTAAGTGGTCGGGTGAATCGACCCACTCCACATCAGGCCCAAATTTAGCCTGTCCTGCCATGTCCAAGGTCAGGTGCACACCTAAACCTGCAGCCTCGGGTACCGGATAAATTAAACGGGAAAAAGGGGAACGACCCGAAAGGCTGAAATAGTTGCCTTTGGCGTAATAAGCTTTGGGAATCAATGCCAGGTTGGTACCACTGAATTGCATGGCCACATGGGGAGCGTACAGGCCCGCCGCATTGATGACTTGATTGGCGAGTATTTCAGTGCCATCCACTGTACGAACTACAAACTGAGTTTTTGAGTTTGAGTGTACAACTTCAGCAGATTCAAATTTTGATTGAAGGGCCAAAAGGCCACCTGCATTTTCAAGATCGCCCAAATAACTCAACATCAAAGCATGACTATCGACAATGCCCGTACCGGGTGACCACAGAGCTGCCAAGCACTGAAGTTCGGGTTCCATCGCCTTGGCTTCTTGGGAAGTCAAAATTTGCAATGCATCTGTGCCAACGACACCATTGGCAAACGCTTTTTTTTGAATCTCGGTCAAACGCTCAATTTGGTCATGCGCTGTTGCAACAATTAACTTTCCGCAACGTTGGTGCGGAATACCTCTTTCGAGGCAATAGTCATACAGCATGTGCCGACCTGTTACACACAAACGAGCCTTCAATGAGCCGGCAGGATAATATATGCCCGCATGAATGACTTCGCTATTTCGCGAACTGGTGCCCGTTCCAAAGGCGTCTTCAGACTCAAGAATTAGCGCCTCTTTGCCAGCCAATGCTATGGCACGACCTATGGCTAAGCCGACCACCCCTGCGCCAACAATGACCGTTTCTACAGCATCCATATTTAAAAATTTAGCTGGTGAATGTTTGAGGATAATTTAAATATTGGTGCTTGACACGCGGATGACAGATTCAAAGAGAGAGTCATGTCACAGTGGCATATTGTGCCAACCCCATAGCATGACAAAGGAAACCTATGAAATTATTTGATTTGACCCACAAAGTAGCCATTGTGACGGGTGCAAGCAAAGGCATCGGGCGGTCTATTGCTTTTCAACTTGCCAGAGCGGGTGCCAAAGTGGTGGTCTCAAGCCGCAAGTTGGATGCCTGTGAAGCTGTGGTCAAAGAAATTCAAGCAGAAGGCGGCACGGCCATGGCCATCAGTGCCAGCATCGCCATTAAATCGCAGTTAGAAGAAATGGTCCAAAAAACTCGCGACACATGGGGGCCAATCGATATTCTGATTTGCAATGCGGCCAGCAATCCTTACTACGGCCCCATGAGCGGTGTAAGCGACGAGGTCTTCAACAAAATCATGCACAACAATGTTTTGTCAAGCAACTGGTTGTGTAGCATGGTCTATCCCGACATGAAGGCAAAAAAGAACGGTGCCATTGTGTTGGTCTCATCGGTGGGCGGTTTGCACGGCTCGGCTGTCATTGGTGCCTACAACATTTCCAAAGCAGCGGACATGCAATTAGCTCGCAACTTGGCCGTTGAATGGGGCCCTGACAACATTCGCGTCAACTGCATTGCCCCCGGTCTCATTCGAACTGATTTTGCAAAAGCACTGACAGATGACCCTGTCAAATCAGGCATGGTTGAAAATGAAACACCCCTAAGGCGTATCGGTGAGCCCGATGACATTGGGGGTATTGCGGTTTTGCTATCAAGCGCGGCCGGGAAATACATCACCGGCCAAACCATTGTTGCCGATGGCGGGATGATGATTCGCTAAATAAAAAAAGCCCCAAGTCAAACGACTGGGGCTTTTGAAATTTGAAAAATGGTATTTTTTTAAGCGAAATTGGCTTCGGCAAATGACCAGTTAACAAGTTTGTCGAGGAAAGTTTCAACAAACTTAGGACGCATGTTGCGGTAATCGATGTAGTAAGCGTGCTCCCAAACGTCAACAGTCAAGAGTGCTTTGTCAGCAGTAGTCAGGGGCGTGCCGGCAGCACCCATATTCACGATGTCGACAGACCCGTCAGCTTTTTTGACCAACCAAGTCCAGCCTGAACCAAAATTGCCTACTGCACTTTTAACAAAGGCTTCTTTGAAAGCTGCGTAAGAGCCAAATTTGGCGTTGATAGCGGCTGCCAAAGCACCTGTGGGTTCGCCACCGCCATTGGGCTTCATGCAATTCCAAAAGAATGTGTGGTTCCAAATTTGAGCGGAGTTGTTGTAGACGCCGCCGCTGGATTTTTTGATAATTTCTTCCAAAGACATCGATTCGAACTCTGTGCCTTTTTGCAGGTTGTTCAAGTTGACGACATACGCATTGTGGTGCTTGCCATGGTGAAACTCAAGGGTTTCTTGGCTGTAATGCGGTGCCAAAGCGTCGATGGCATAGGGCAGTGCGGGCAATGTATGTTCCATGGGATCCTCGTTTCGGTTCAATAAAAAATCAAGGGCTTATTGTAGGTTGATCGGCTAAGTTTGTCATAGAACCCTCAATTTGACCTGACCATCTGCCAAGGTGGCAGAGACATCTTGCGCAGGCAAAAAGTCCTTTGCATGGGTCAGTGCCTTTCCAGACTCGTCTGTTAACCAAGCATACCCACGCTCTAAAACCAAATGCGGATCAAGGAGGTCAAGTCGTGTTTGATGATGACTCAAGCCCCTTTGCTGGCTTTGCAAGTTACTTTGAAGTGCTTTGGGGAGATTCAGTGACAAGGTTTTGATGCCTTGCAACTGCTGATTGACTTGCGTCCGAACTGCAAACTTCAAAGTTTGCCCAATTCTCTGCAGCTTGGCATTTTGATCACTGATTCGGCCAGACGGACGACCCAATCGACCTGCCACCCAATCGAGTCTTTGGTTCATTTTGTCGAGGGTCGCCATGACTGAATTGGTCAAGACTTGATGCACAGTCTCTAGTTCTAAAACTCTTTGGGACCGGTCTACCGCAACCAATTCCGCGGCAGCTGTCGGCGTGGGTGCCCGTAAATCGGCTACGAAGTCGAGCAATGTAAAGTCGGTTTCATGGCCAACCCCTGACACAACCGGTATTGGGCAAGCTGCCACCGCTCTGACCAAAGTTTCGTCGTTGAAGGACCAAAGGTCCTCCATGGAGCCCCCGCCCCTCACAATCAAAATGACATCAACGGCCATGGGTTGATGATTGGCAGAATTTGATGGCGCTTGCCATGCGACTAAATTTTTTAAACTTTGAAGTAGCTCTACTGGCGCATTGCTCCCTTGAACAGACGCTGGCGCCAAAATGACAGGAATGTGCGGCACCCTTCGCTGAAGAGCGGTAACAACATCATGCAAAGCAGCGGCACCCAAGGACGTAATAAGCCCAATGGCACGCGGATGGGATGGCAATCTTTTTTTTCTGGCTTGGCTAAACAGGCCTTCGTTTTCCAATGCGGTCTTGAGTTTGAGAAATTGTGCAAACAAGTCGCCTTGCCCCGCCCTTTGCATGCTTTCAACGACCAATTGGAGGTCGCCTCGGGCTTCATAAACGCCCAACTTGCCCCTTAGCTCAACCATTTCTCCATCTCGTGGCATAAACCCGAGGGCGCTGGCGGCTCTTTTGAACATGGCGCAACGAATCTGTCCGCTGTCGTCTTTGAGATTGAAATAACAATGCCCGCTTGATGCGCGTGAGAAACCAGAAATCTCACCTTTAACAGCGATTGGATTGAACCTGGCATTCAAAGTGTCTGCAATTGCAAGGCACAGCGCACCAACAGACCAAACACGTGGCTCAGAATCTAGACGCGCCATGAAATAGCCTTATTTTGATGGGGTTTTGAAGTCATTTCGTTCGGTGAGCCTTGTCAACTCAAGGGCAAAGAGTCCACAGTCATGAGAATTGGGCATGCGAACATCAAAATACAGCTTGCATTCCCATACTTTGATGTAACTCATTGATTTTATTGTATTATTTTTTGATTAAAAAAGTAGCAGCCTAAGAAAACTCAACGAATATGCGGCTTCTGAGCGAGACAGGACCATGTTCTTAACAAAGTTATCCACAGAAAAGCAGAACAATATGATCAGACATAATCAAAACTGAATCAAGAAGTAGAAAGTTTCATTTTGCTTAGCATCATACAAGCCGCAGGTTGGCCCATTTGGCCATTGATCGCATGTTCAGTTCTTGCGCTGGCCATTATTTTTGAGCGGCTCTTTGCATTGCGCACCAACAAAGTCTTGCCTCAGAATGCACTAGTGCAAGCCATCGAAAGTACCCGTCAAGGCTTTCCATCCGACGAAACCATCCATGAGATTGCCAAGATTGGCGCTGTTGGATCTGTTTTTTCTGCGGGACTTCAAACATTGGCAAGCAATCCATCCGCTAGCCATGCCGATGTGAAAGAAAGTATGGAAATGGAAGGCCGGATGGCGGCACAAAACCTGGAACGTTATCTGACATCCTTGGCAACACTGGCTTCCGCAGCGCCATTGCTTGGCCTGTTGGGTACCGTCATTGGCATGATTGAAATTTTTGGCATTCAAACGCCTGGACAGCAACAGCCCGTGGAATTGGCGCATGGTATTTCCATAGCACTTTACAACACAGCATTGGGCTTGATCGTTGCCATTCCCTCTTTGATGGCATGGCGATTTTTCAAAGCCAAGGTTGACCGATTGGTTTTGCAAATGGAATGGTCTGCTGAACGATTTGCAAGGCATTTGGCTGCCATGCGCGATTAAGCTTTAATTGACAATTCATGCTGAAAGTTTCATTTGAAATTTAAGAAAAACGTACCGCTAGAACCTGACATCAATTTGATACCCTTCATTGATGTCTTGTTGGTCGTTCTCATTTTTTTAATGTTGACCACCACATGGTCCAAATTCAATGAAATAAATTTGAGTTTGCCTTCTGCTCAAAGCAGCGAAACATCTTCACCAAACGCAACATGGGTTGTCGCAGTAAGCGCTCAAGGTGTTTACGCCATCAACGGCGGCCCGCTTGAAGGGCGACAAATTAAAGACCTGCAAAAGGCGCTGTCTGGCTTGGAAAAAACGGATGGCAGTGTGTTGATCAAGGCAGACGCTTCGGCCAGCCACCAAGCAGTTGTCAATGTGCTTGAAGCCGCCAGACTCAATGGCATTTCAAAAATTGCATTTGCAACCCAGCAAAGTAGCAAACCGCCTACCAACAAGCCATAGCTCACCATGTCTTGGCTTCAAAAACTTCCTCAATATTGGCAATCGACCCATTGGATCACTTGGGTGTTATGGCCTGTCGAATTAGCCTACCGAGTCGCCTTGATGTTGAGAAGCCAGTTTTATGCCCTAGGCATCTTTAAGCGTCATCGGGTCAAGGCCTTGGTCATTGTGGTTGGCAATGTGGTCGCGGGGGGTGGCGGCAAAACACCACTCACGATTGCCATTGTCCAACGGCTTACCCATCAGGGTTTTAAGGTGGGCGTGGTCAGTCGAGGGTATGGCCGTCAAACATCAGAAATTTATGTCGTCACCAACAAAAGCGCAGCCACTGAGGCCGGTGATGAACCACTGTTTATCCACCTGAAATGTTCTGTACCAGTGGTGGTTGGAAGCAACAGGTTTGAGGCAGCTGAGCACCTTAAGCGGCAATTTCCAGATACCCAAATCATTGTGTGCGACGACGGTCTGCAACATTTGGCTTTGGCAAGAGACATTGAAATATGCGTGATGGATGCGCAAGGCATTGGCAATGGCCATTTACTTCCAGCAGGCCCACTTCGCGAACCATGGCCACGACCTGTCCATCTCCTGCTTCATACGCAAAAAAGAACGCTGAAAGAAGGATTTGAATCGGTTCGAAAACTAAGCTCCTTTGCAATCAACCGCACAGGTCAGCAATTCAGTCTTTCTGACTTGAAAATAAACTCCATTGAAGTGGTTTCTGGCATCGCGAAGCCCCAAGCCTTCATTGGCATGTTGGCAGATTTTGGTTTTCAAATTCAGCATCAAACCGCACTGCCTGACCATGATGATTTTTCAACCTGGAAAGCCCAAAGCCCCGAATGCACCTTGTTGTGTACAGAGAAAGATGCCGTCAAACTCTGGCAGACACACCCTGAGGCTCTTGCAGTCCCACTTATTTTTCAGCCTGAAGAGCCCTTTTGGCATCAGTTTGATGCACTTGTTCAAGCCACTCCTCGTTATCATTGAGCCATGGATACCAAATTAATTGAACTGCTGGTTTGCCCTGTCACCAAAGGACCTCTTGACCATCAAAGAGATGCGCAAGAACTTTGGTCGAGGAGCGCTCGTCTGGCCTTCCCCATTCGAAATGGCATTCCCATTTTGTTAGAAAATGAAGCTCGAACACTCTCAGACGAAGAGCTAGAGAGCCTCAAGCCTCGTACGCCCTTGGTTTAGTCAGCATGTCACACCCATTTACAGTCATCGTGCCAGCGCGGTTGGCCTCAACCAGGCTACCCAACAAGCCCTTGGCGGATATCAACGGTGTTCCCATGGTTGTGAGAGTTGCGCAAAGAGCCGCATTGTCAGCAGCCACTCAAGTGGTGGTCGCCGCTGACAGCCCCCAAATTGTGAAAGCCTGTGAAGAGCATGGTGTCCGTGTTCTTTTAACGCAAGTCAACCACCCAAGTGGCAGTGATCGTTTGGCTGAAGCAAGCCAGTTGTTAGGGCTAAGCGCACAAGACATGGTGGTCAACGTGCAAGGCGACGAACCGCTCATCGATCCACAACTGATTAATGATGTGGCCTCATTGCTCAATCAGCACCCTCATGCCAGCATGAGCACCGCTGCGCACCCCATACATGACCTTGCAGAATTTACCAATCCCAATGTAGTGAAGGTGGTCATCGATCAAGCGCAATTGGCCATGTATTTCAGCCGTGCTCCCATACCTTGGTGGCGAGATGGCTTTGCCAATGGTGTCAATTCTCTGCCTCAGCCTGCGGCTTTGAGACACATTGGCATCTATGGTTACCGTGTTGGTTTCTTACAAAGTTTTCCTCAGTTACCCCCTGCCCCCGTCGAACAAGGCGAAGCTCTCGAACAGTTGCGAGCTCTCTGGCATGGCCACAAAATAGCCGTTCACGTCACAGACAAAGCGCCTGGGCCTGGTGTTGATACCCCTGAAGATCTAGCCAGAGTCCAAGCGCTTTTCTCAGCTTGAATGGCCTTGGGACAAACCGTCAGGTAAATTTAGGCTGACCGTGCTATTCTCACAATAGAGCCATGCAGCCTGTGGCAAAAAATTAACAACAATTCGGGACTTTCCATGAGACTCATTCTTTTAGGTGCACCTGGCGCTGGCAAAGGTACTCAAGCAGCATTCATTTGCAGCAAATTCAACATTCCTCAAATTTCTACTGGCGACATGCTGCGTGCGGCCGTCAAGGCAGGCACACCCTTAGGCCTGCAAGCCAAAGCGGTCATGGAGTCGGGTGGCTTGGTTAGCGATGACCTCATCATCAATTTGGTGAAAGAACGCATTGCTCAAGCAGATTGCGCAAACGGCTTTTTATTTGATGGCTTTCCGCGCACCATTCCGCAAGCCGATGCCATGAAGGCTGCTGGTGTCAAACTGGATTACGTCCTCGAAATTGATGTGCCGTTTGATGCCATTATTGAGCGGATGAGTGGTCGTCGTTCACACCCAGCATCGGGACGAACCTACCATGTCAAGTTCAACCCGCCCAAGGCGGAAGGCAAAGACGATGTCACTGGCGAACCACTGGTTCAGCGCGAAGATGACAAAGAAGAAACTGTTAAAAAACGCTTGGATGTTTACAGCCAACAGACCCGTCCCTTGGTGTCGTATTACTCTGAATGGTCAAACCGTGAACCTCAAGAAGCACCTCAATACCGCGCCATCAGTGGCATGGGCTCAGTAGAGGACATTACGCAAAGGGCCATGCAAGCCCTAGGCGGTTAATACAACTGGGGTGCAATTTGTACCCTTTTAGTTCGCGTGGCTTTGAGGCTTGGACAACAAATCCAAGATCAAAGCCACTCTTGCTTTAGCAGGGTTAAGCGTTCCATAGGTTGGAAATTCATGATTTTCTGTTTTAACAACTGGCCCCTGATTGCATCGAGACGCCAAGCGAATTTCAACGCCTCTGCTTTGAGCCAAAAGCAGTTCCGCCTTCATGGCTTGGCTGATAGAACCATTTCCCGTACCAGCCACAACCAGACCTTTTAGTCCGGCATCCACCATCAATTTAATTTGCCGACCATCGGATTGCACACAATTAAAGATAATTTCTACCCAAGGCCATTGGGAGTGGTTTGGTAATGATTGGACATTCAAACTCGCATTCAGGGACTGATTAGATGTTTTGTCCAGTGCATCAGTTTGCCAATGAATTTGGTCATCACTGACTAATGCAGCTGGGCCTCTTTCGCCAGAATCAAAGGCATTAATTCGGGTTGGATGCACCTTTTGAACATAAAGGCTGTGGTGTATTTCACCAGCTGCAACCAACCAAACGCTCTGGCCTGCCAGCTGTGCTGCTGCGTTTAAGGCGTCTCGCATATTTTGTGGCCCATCTGCATCTTTGAAGTTGGCTGGCCTCATGGCACACGTCAAAACGATTGGCTTGTTTCTTTGAACCACTTGAGACAAAAAATAAGCGGTTTCTTCGAGGGTATCAGTCCCATGAGTGATCACCACCGAATGAACATCCGACTGACTTAACCAATGGTCACAGCGCTGGGCCAGTGTTTGCCAGATTGAAAAATCCATGTCCTTGCTGTCGATCTGGCAGACCTGTTCCGTTTCAATTTGGAACCCTGTCAAGGCATGAGGAAGCGCCTTGAATTTGCCCGCAACGGACTGCATCAAATCGCTGATGCTTCTTTGAGCCGCTTGGTATGCAAAGCCTTCATTTTCAGAATTTGACTCTCCGGCAATGGTTCCGCCTGTGCCTAAAACAACAATTTTTTGATTTTTTGCTTGCATTTCTAAAAAGACTGGTTAAAAATACAGTTACTGGATAAGAAAACAGTGACCAGCAAGCTCAGACATTCAAAGGACTGAAAAATGATGGACCATCCCAAACTCACGGCACGCCAACAACAAATTTTGGAACTCATCCAAAAAACCATTGCCGAAACAGGTGCGCCACCCACACGGGCAGAAATAGCCAATGTACTGGGTTTTAAATCTGCAAACGCTGCGGAGGAACATCTTCAAGCTTTGGCCAGAAAAGGCGCCATCGACTTGGTCAGCGGCACTTCACGTGGCATTCGCCTAAAGGGTTCATCCCGCGATGCCATGCGTAACTCCACCGATTTGTTCAGCATGCCATTGCCAGGCTTTGCCCAATTGGCCTTGCCGCTCATTGGCCGAGTTGCTGCAGGTTCTCCCATTTTGGCCCAAGAACACGTCGACCGAACTTACCATGTCGAAAGTCACCTGTTCCAAGAACAACCAGACTATCTTCTTCGTGTTAGAGGCATGTCCATGCGCGATGCCGGCATCATGGATGGCGACTTACTGGCCGTCAAGGCCACCAAAGATGTCAGAAACGGGCAAATTGTGGTGGCCCGTTTGGGTGATGAAGTCACCGTTAAGCGCCTACGCCGTCATTCAGACCGAATCGAATTACTGCCCGAAAACCCTGATTACCCCATCATTTTGGTCAATCCCGGCGAGCCATTCGACATCGAAGGTTTGGCCGTTGGTCTCATCCGAAACACCCTCTTGATGTAATTCCCCTCATTCCAAAGGATCACCATGTCTATCGCTCTCTTCGGTATTTCTAGCATTTACAACGGCATTCAGAAGTTCATGAATTCTTCTGCCAATTTGCATCAAATGAATGCAAAAACAATCAATCAAGTTAAGTCGGCCAAAATGCCACAGCACCGTGCTCTGCGAGTGGTCAGAATTGCAGAGTTTGGCGACTCAGCCCAAACCGCTGGACGAATGGTCATCTCGGGTCGCATGGCCGATGTCTGCGCTGAACTCGACCGTTTGGTTGCGCTTGAGGCTAAAAACAAGGCGTCCCTGCCGCACTGAGCATTGCAAGTCAAGGCACAATAGTGCCTATGAATATTGTGATCCTTGACGACTACCAAGATGTCGTCCGAAAACTCGAATGCGCGTCCAAGTTAGACGCCTACAGTGCCAAGGTCTACACCAATACGGTCAAGGGACTAGGGCAATTGTCGGTGCGACTCAAAGATGCCGATATTTTGGTGCTCATTCGCGAGCGCACTCACCTTAATCGGCAGCTGTTGGAAAAACTGCCGCGCTTGAAACTCATTTCTCAAACAGGCAGTGTAGGAACACACATCGACCTAGAAGCTTGCTCCGAACGAGGTATTGCGGTTGCTCAGGGTACCGGTTCACCCTATGCCCCTGCCGAATTGACTTGGGCTTTGGTAATGGCAGCAGCCCGAAGACTTCCTCAATACATTGGCAATCTCAAACATGGTGCCTGGCAACAATCTGGTCTTAAATCGGCATCCATGCCCAGCAATTTTGGCCTCGGTACCGTTCTAAGAGGCCGGACCTTTGGCATCTGGGGCTATGGAAAAATAGGTCAAATAGTGGCTGGTTATGCCAAAGCGTTTGGCATGCAAGTGGTGGTTTGGGGCAGTGAAGCTTCAAGAGAAAAAGCCGCCAAAGATGGCTACATTCCCGCATCCACCCGAGAAGCTTTGTTTGAGCAAAGTGATGTCTTGTCTTTGCATTTGCGTTTGAACGAAGCTACCCGCAACATTGTCAGGCTCGAAGATTTATCGCGCATGAAAACCAGCGCCATGATTGTCAACACTTCCCGCGCTGAACTCATTGAACCCGATGCCCTAATCAGTGCTTTAAACCGTGGGCGTCCAGGGCTAGCTGCAATAGACGTTTTTGAACACGAGCCTATTCTCCAAGGACACGCTTTATTGCGTCTAGAAAATTGTATTTGCACGCCTCACATCGGCTATGTCGAAAAAGACAACTATGAAATGTACTTTGGCGCAGCCTTTGACAACGTGGTTAATTTCATCAAAGGTACGCCGACCAACATCGTCAACCCTGGCGCATTGCAAGTCAGACGTTAAGCTCAGTTCAACTCAAAGCACTTTTGTTTTAACTTCAATTTGAAGTCAGTACCCATTTTCAGATTCAGATTTCCATTTATGAAACCCATCTTTAATCAAGTTGCAGTCATTGGCGCAGGCGCCATGGGACGCGGTATCGCTCAAATTGCAGCACAAGCTGGTAGCCAAGTTTGGCTCTATGACACTCAGGCAGAAGCCACGCTAAAAGCAAAAGACGCTGTCTACCAAATGTGGGACAGCTTGGCACTTAAGGGAAGACTCGATACTGAAACAGTTTCGACATACAAAAGTCGACTGCACATTGCGGCCTCATTGCAAGACTTGAAAAATTGCGAGATGGTGGTTGAAGCCATCATTGAACGCTTAGACATCAAGAAAAATCTATTTGTTGATTTGGAAAGTATTCTTTCTGAATCAGCCATTTTGGTAACCAATACCTCTTCACTCTCTGTGACGGCCATAGCCGCTGCTTTGAAGCGCCCTGCTCTTTTTGCGGGTTATCACTTTTTTAACCCCGTACCGCTGATGAAAGTGGTCGAAGTCATTGCTGGTCTTAAAACCAATCCTGAAGTCTGTGAACGACTCACTCAGTTTGCCAAACAAATGGGTCATACCCCAGTGCAAGCCAACGACACACCAGGCTTTATCGTTAACCACGCAGGTCGTGGTTATGGTACGGAGGCTCTTCGCATCGTGTCTGAGGGCATTGCAGATTTCGCCACCATCGATCGCATATTGAAAGACCAAGTCGGTTTCAAATTGGGCCCCTTTGAGTTGTTTGATTTAACAGCGTTGGACGTTTCACATCCTGTGATGGAGTCAATCTACAACCAGTATTACCAAGAACCTCGCTACCGACCCAGCACAATCACTGCGCAAAGATTAGCGGGCGGTGTTGTTGGCAAAAAAGTAGGAGAAGGTTTTTACACTTACTCAGAAGGTAAAGCCAACATGCCTCCTGAACCCAAAGTACCAAGCGTCAAAGAATTTCCACCCGTTTGGGTTTCGCCTAGGGCATCACGACGTTTGGAGCTTTTGCAATTACTCAAAGACTTGGGAGCCAACATCGAAACAGGCGCCTCACCGTCACCTCATGCCCTCACGCTGGTAGCGCCATTGGGTTTTGATGTGACCACTGTCGCAGTTGTTGAGCGCTTAGATCCAGCGCGCACCATTGGCATTGACATGTTGTTTGACGACGCTGCAACCAAACGACGTGTTTTGGCAACCAATCCTGCCACACGCAGTGACATGCGAGATGCAGCCCACGCATTGTTTGCCAAAGATGGCAAAGCGGTCAGCGTTATACGGGATAGTGGTGGCTTCATTACCCAGCGCGTCGTTGCCAACATTGTGAACATTGCTGCCGACATGTGCCAACAAAGGGTTTGTACACCCCAAGACTTAGACATCGCCGTAACTTTAGGCTTGGGTTACCCAGTTGGACCATTAGCCTTGGGTGACAAACTTGGCCCAACCAACGTTCTCGAAGTGCTGTTTAATTTACAAACAGTCTATGGCGACCCCCGCTACCGTCCCAGCCCATGGTTACGTCGCCGCGGTGCTATTGGCTTGTCTTTGTTGCACACAGAGGATTGAAGCCATGTCCTCTCAACTGCTCAGTACCAGCGAAGGCGCAACACTCATTCTGACCATCAGCAACCCTGAGCACCGAAACGCACTCGGTCCAGAAATGTACGCAGCTGGGGTTGAGGCATTGAATGTTGCAGAAAGCAGTTCTGATATTCGAAGTGTCATCATCACTGGCGAAGGTGGACTTTTCAGTGCAGGTGGCAACCTTCAACGTTTACAAAACAACCGTCAATTGCCACCAGAGCATCAAGCGCAAAGTATTGAAGGTTTGCACAATTGGATTGAAGCCATTCGCGCATTTCCAAAACCTGTGCTGGCTGCTGTTGAAGGTCCTGCCGCAGGTGCAGCTTTTTCATTGGCGCTTGCCTGCGACCTCATTGTTGCCGCCCGAAATAGCGTGTTTGTAATGGCTTACAGCAACATTGCTTTATCGCCAGATGGCGGTGCCAGTTGGAGTTTGACTCGATCAGTACCCAGGCAACTGGCCACTGAGTTATTGATGCTCGGAGAGCGTATCAGTGCTGAAAGACTTCATGATCTAGGTGTCGTCAATCGAATTTGCGAGCCCGGACAATCCTTAGGTACAACACTGACCGTGGCTGAGCAGCTTAACAAAAGAGCTCCCAATTCAATGACCAGCATCAAAGAGCTACTTTATGAAGCTGACAGTGTTTCTTTGAATACGCAACTAGCAACCGAGAGAGACCACTTTGTCAAAAACTTACACCACGTCAATGGCGGTATTGGTATCAATGCCTTTTTAAACAAAGAAAAACCTCAATACGAGTAATTCGCCAGGGTCTCCCAGGCGACAAATTTCAGTCAGGCAGTCACTCAAAAGACACATCATGGACGAACCCATTCTTACGATGGAAGAAAGAGAAGCCATCAACGCAGGTCGTTGGTTTTCATCACTTTCACCCTCACTCAGACACGATATCCTCCGATGCGCTTACGTCAAACGATACAAAGACGGCGAATTGATTGCTTCGCGGGGCGAACCGCCAGAGCAATGGATTGCTTGCGCCAAGGGCGCAGTTCGTGTCAGCTCAACTTCGGTCTCGGGCAAACAAATTACCCTGACCTATGTCGAACCCGGTATTTGGTTTGGCGATGTTGCCATCTTCGACGGCGACAGGCGCACTCACGATGTTTATGCGCACGGCGATACAAGCACCCTCAATGTTGCCAAAGCCGATTTCAAAAAAATATTGGATACCCACATCGAACTCTACGATGCCATGTTGCGCCTCCACGCAAGGCGCATTCGTCAGTTGTTCGGCTTGGTCGAAGATCTAAATACTTTGCCTCTGCGAGCCCGCTTGGCCAAACAACTCAACCATTTGGTTCGGAGCTATGGCGTTCCAAGCCTGTCAGATGCCAAAGCCATCCGAATCAGCTTGCAGTTAGCACAAGAAGAATTGGCACAACTTCTGGGTGCGTCAAGGCAAAGAGTGAATCAAGAACTCAAACAGATGGAGCGCGAAAATGTCATCAAAATCGAGCCCAGCGGTTTAACCATTCTCGACAGACAAGCCTTGCTCAAAATTGTCAATTCAGACATTTGAATTCCCTCTTCAACCATGGCAAATTGCTAAACAGCGGCGGTATTTCACATGAGCCAGTTTGATCATTTTGTGGGCACTCGCCCTGTCACAGGGAGCCACGTTTTTGATGTACAAATCCTTGAGCATTGGTTAACTGCACGTTTGCCCGATTTTGAAGGTCCTCTTACAGTCGAAATGTTCAAGGGGGGGCAATCCAACCCGACCTACAAACTTCTCACACCCAAGCGTGCTTATGTCATGCGCGCCAAGCCTGGGCCAGTTGCTAAGCTGCTGCCATCTGCGCATGCAATTGAACGCGAATTTGCCGTAATGAGTGGATTGGCTGGCACCAACGTACCCGTCGCTCAGATGTATGTTCTGTGTGAAGACGAATCCATCATCGGCCGCGCCTTTTATGTCATGGAATTTGTTGCCGGTCGCGTTCTATGGGATCAGTCCTTGCCTGAGATGCGCAATGAGCAACGTGCCGAAATCTATGACGAAATGAACCGAGTCATCGCGGCACTGCATTCTGTTGATTTTGCAAAACAAGGTCTTGCCAACTATGGCAAACCGGGCAGTTACATCGAACGACAAATTGGTCGATGGAGCAAACAGTACGTGGCTTCAAAAACCCAAGACATTCCAGAAATGGAAAAGCTCATGGCGTGGTTGCCTGCCAACATGCCCAGCAGTGCCAAAGACGAAAGCCTCGTCAGCATTGTTCATGGCGATTACAGACTCGACAACCTGATGTTTCACGCAACACAACCTAAGGTTTTGGCCGTGTTAGATTGGGAACTGTCTACGCTAGGCCATCCCCTTGCAGACTTCAGTTACCACTGTATGTCATGGCACATCAAGCCTGGTTCATTCAGAGGCATTGGCGGCTTGGACCACCAAGCCTTGGGTATTCCAACAGAAGCTGAATACATTCACCGCTATTGCCAACGAACAGGCTTTACAACGCCTGAAAAACTTGCCGTAGATTGGAGTTTCTACATGGCCTATAACCTGTTCAGAATGGCGGCCATTTTGCAAGGCATTGCCAAACGGGTTGAGGCCGGCACAGCGTCTAGCGAACAAGCTAAGGCTTCAGGGGCAGGCGCAAAGCCTATGGCCGAGTTGGCCTGGCAAATTGCGGCGCAAGCTTAATTTTTAAGATTTAACAGGAGACACTTTATGCAATTCGAATACTCAGACAAAGTGAAAGCCATGCAAGCGCGCTTGTTGGCATTCATGGACCAACACATTTACCCGAACGAAGCTCGTTTCTTTCAAGAGATTGAAGAAAATCGCGCCAAAGGCAATGCTTGGATTCCGACCAAAATTGTGGAAGAACTTAAGCCACTTGCCCAACAAGCTGGCCTTTGGAATTTATTCCTGCCAAAGTCCAATCGTGCGCCACAAGGCCTGTCCAATTTGGAGTACGCACCCATGTGCGAAATCATGGGTCGCGTACCATTTGCTGCAGAAGTTTTTAACTGCTCTGCACCCGACACCGGCAACATGGAAACTTTTGAGCGTTATGCCAGTGAGGAACTCAAAGACCAATGGCTGGAGCCTCTGCTTCGCGGCGAAATTCGATCTGCATTTTTAATGACAGAACCTGATGTTGCATCTTCTGACGCTACAAATATCCAATGTGAAATTCGTCGCGAAGGCGATGAGTACGTGATCAATGGTCGCAAATGGTGGTCTTCAGGTGCAGGCGACCCACGTTGTGCTGTTTACATCGTTATGGGCAAAACAGACCCTGAAGCGGGCCGACATCAACAGCAGTCCATGATCATTGTGCCGGCCAATACCCCCGGCATTACGGTTGTTCGTGCCCTGTCCGTTTTTGGCTATGACGATGCGCCCCATGGTCACATGGAAGTGCTTCTCAAAAATGTACGTGTACCGGCTGCTAACATGCTGCTCGGTGAAGGTCGTGGTTTTGAAATTGCACAAGGTCGACTTGGCCCAGGACGCATTCACCATTGCATGCGGACAATTGGTATTGCAGAGCGCGCACTTGAATTGATGTGCAAACGCCTCAACAGCCGCGTTGCTTTTGGTAAGCAAGTGTCCAAGCAAACGGTCTGGCAAGAGCGCATTGCCGAGTCACGTTGCATGATTGAACAAGCTCGTTTGCTGACGTTAAAAGCCGCTTACATGATGGACACTGTGGGCAACAAAATTGCCAAGGCTGAAATTGCCATGATCAAAATTGTCGCGCCCCAAATGGCCTGCCAAATCATTGATTGGGCCATTCAAGCGCATGGTGCTGGTGGCTTGAGTCAAGATTTTCCATTGGCCTATGCCTACGCTCACCAGCGTACGCTTCGCTTTGCTGATGGTCCTGACGAAGTTCACCGCAACTCCTTGGCCAAGCTTGAGTTAGCCAAACACATGCTGATGCCGGGTGAAGTTGAAATGCCCGTGACCAGAGGCTCTTAAGTTAAATACCTCCTATAAGCCTGAGTTCTTGTGACGGATTCATTGGTATTTCTCAAGAACTTTTTAAGCAAATTCTCAGAATTCCACTGATCCCGCATTAGAATATGAGGCTTGTCGGAGCGTAGCGCAGTCTGGTAGCGCATCTGGTTTGGGACCAGAGGGTCGAAGGTTCGAATCCTTTCGCTCCGACCATTTATCCATTAAAGGCCCTACCATCTTGGTTTCAGGGCCTTTTTTATCTGCCCGTAGCTCAACTGGATAGAGCAACGGCCTTCTAAGCCGTAGGTCGGGGGTTCGAGTCCCTCCGGGCAGGCCATCTTCATAGGGTTTTGCCTAGCATTTCTCCGCATTTAGATGCAACATAATGCATCTCACAAGGAGATTTCTTATGACCACTTCCCCCTCACGTCGTCTGGTACTCACACGCAGCGCAGCTTTGGTTGGTGCAGCCAGTTCTAGTTTCTTATTGCCAGAGTTGGCCATGGCTCAGTCCGGCAAAATTCGCGTTGGCCTCATGCTTCCCTATTCTGGTGCCTTCGCACCACTGGGTGTCGCCATTGAAAACGGCGTTCGCATGGCGCTCAATGAACAAGGCGGCAAATTGGCCGGACGTGAAATTGAATGGTTCAAAGTTGACGATGAGTCAGACCCATCCAAAGGCATTGAAAACGCCAACAAACTGGTGCAACGCGACAAGGTTGATGTTCTCATAGGTACCGTTCACTCAGGTGTCCAAATGGGCATTCACAGAGTAGCCCGTGATTCTGGTGTTCTGACACTCATTCCAAACGCTGGCGTGCACGCAGCCACTCGCGCACTCTGCGCCCCCAACGTATTCCGCACCAGCTTCTCAAACAGCCAACCTACTTTGGCATTGGGCCAAGCCATGGTGGCCAAGGGACACAAAAAAGCTGTTTGGATCACCTGGAAATACGCAGCGGGTGACGAGGCCTACGAAGGCTTCAAAGAAAGCTATACCAAAGCTGGTGGCACCATCCTCAAAGAATTGGGCTTGCCATTTCCCAATGTTGAATTCCAAGCCTTGTTGACAGAAATAGCAGCCATCAAACCTGACGCAGTTGCATGTTTCTTTGCTGGCCCATCCGGCGCAAAATTCATGAAGGACTTTGCTGCAGCTGGTTTGAAAGGAAAGATTGCACTTTACGGATCAGGCTTCTTAACTGAAGGTGTTTTGGAAGCAGCAGGTCCCGCAGCCGATGGCGTGATGACTACGCTGCATTACAGCGATTCCTTGGATACACCGCGCAACAACAAGTTCCGTTTGGAATATGCCAAAGCATTCAAAATGCAACCAGACGTGTATGCCGTTCAGGGTTACGACACGGGTCTGTTGTTAATTCAAGGTGCCAACGCTGTCAAAGGTGACCTGAGCAAAAAGCCGGATCTGTACAAAGCCATGGAAGGCGCTGTCATCGACAGCCCACGCGGCAAATGGACCATGAGCAAGTCACACAATCCTATCCAAGACATGTATCTGCGTGTGGCAGAAAAGGGCGAAAACAAAGTGATTGGCATTGCTGCAAAGGGTCTTGCCGATCCTGGAACAGGTTGCAAAATGGGTTAATCTAGGTGGGTAGATTTACCACGCCAAAGCGGCGGAGCGATCCGCCGCTTTTTTCTTTTCTAGCGTATTAAATAATTGCGTTTTTATAAGCCGATATGGATTTCATCAATTTTTTAATCCAACTTCTGAACAGCGTTCAATACGGTCTTTTGTTGTTCATGCTTGCAGCAGGCTTGACACTCATTTTCGGCATCATGGGTGTCGTCAATTTGGCGCATGGTAGCTTTTACATGTTGGGAGCCTATTTGGCATGGTCACTTGCAGCCCTAACTCAAAGCTTCACAATGGCCATCCTCATAGGAACTGTGTTGTCTGTGCTCTTTGGCCTTTTTCTCGAATGGCTTTTGTTCAGACACTTCTACAAACGCGATCACTTAGATCAAGTGCTTCTAACCTTTGGCTTGATCTATGTGTTTGAGGAAATGCGCTCTATTCTTTGGGGCGATGATGTTCATGGCGTCACCATCCCAGATGCCCTCAGTGCTTCCATTCCCCTAACTGACACTTTGTCTTACCCGGTTTACCGCCTCTTCATGTCGGGCGTTTGCTTGCTATTGGCACTGGGACTTTACTTGCTTATTTCTAAAACTCGTCTGGGCATGAAAATACGAGCTGGTGCTTTCAATCACGAAATGACAGAAGCATTGGGCGTCAACATCAAACTCATTCATGCATTGGTTTTTGCACTGGGTGTTGGCTTGGCAACCATTGCAGGCATGGTGGCAGCGCCCGTTTCTAGCGTCTATCCCAACATGGGCTCTCAAGTGCTCATCATGTGTTTTGTCGTGGTGGTCATTGGCGGCATTGGGTCTGTCAAAGGGGCTCTGATCGCCGCGTTGTTAGTCGGTTTGGTTGATACCTTTGGCAAAGTTCTTCTGCCGCAAGTTGCCGGTATGTTGGTTTATGTCTTGATGGCCTTGGTCTTACTATACAAGCCTGAAGGCTTGTTCAAGAATTAAGGAGGAGCTTATGAGCGATACACGCGCCCCCTTAGAAACTCTGCCGCGGAGTTTGAATATTCTTTTGGCCCTCGCATTGCTTACTTTAGCTGCGTTTCCATTTGTCGGTACAGACTATTACCTCCAGGTGGTCACACGCATGATGATTTTGGCCATCTTTGCCATGAGCCTTGATTTACTGCAGGGTGTCACGGGCTTGGTGTCATTGGGGCATGCGGCTTATTTTGGTGTTGCAGGTTATGCGCTGGCGTTTTTCACACCGGCAGGCGAGCCTATTTCCTTGTGGTGGTCATTACCTGCAGCTGTCGGCGTATCTGCCCTCCTCGCACTCATCATTGGATTCTTGGTGGTCAGAACCCATGGCATTTACTTCATCATGGTCACCATGGCCTTCTCACAGATGGTGTTTTATGCCTTCTTTGACAACAAAGCCTTGGGCGGTTCTGATGGTGTTTACATTAACTTCAAGCCAGAAGCCATGTTGTTTGATTTAGAAAACAAAACGACTTTCTATTTCTTTACGCTGGCCATGATGTTGGTGGTGTATTTGTTTTTAAGGCGTCTACTGTGGAGTCCTTTTGGCCGTGCCCTGTCGGGAATCAGAGTCAATGAACACCGCATGCGGGCTTTGGGCTTTGGTACCTTTGGTCACAAGTTGGCAGCATTTACATTGGCAGGTGCTTTGGCTGGTTTGGCTGGATATCTTTGGGGTGCTCAATCAGGTTACGTCAACCCCGAGCTGCTTGGCTTTCACATGAGTGCACATGTGATCATGATGGTTATCTTAGGGGGTATGGGCAATTTTGCAGGTGCCATTGTTGGTGCTTTCTCGTTTGAGTATTTGCTTCATCTCTTTAAGGATCTGCCAGAAATAGCAGGCTTTCATTTAGGAAAGCACTGGCAACTTTGGATGGGCTTGTTCATTGTGGCCTTGGTCATTTTGGCGCCAAGAGGAATTTTAGGTTTGTTTGCGACACTCTTAAAGTCGAAGGAGACTGGTCATGAGTAAGACCTACGACTTGCTTTTGAGTGCTCACAAAGTCACAAAACGTTTTGGTGGTTTAACTGCTGTCAACGAAGTTTCAGTCGATTTGAAATTAGGACAAATACATGCGGTGATCGGCCCCAATGGCGCTGGCAAATCGACACTGGCCAACTTACTGACCGGTGACATGCCTGCAAGCTCTGGACATGTGACCTTGAAGGGACAGGACATTACTGGCTGGACGCCCGAGAAAATTTCCCGAAATGGTCTTGGTAGAAGCTATCAAAAAACAAATATTTTCCGCAGCTTTACAGTTTGGGACAACGTCCGACTCTCAGCACAATCCAGAAGCCAGCCCATGCCATTCAATCCCTTGGCATGGCTTCAAAATGCAGATGCCATGCAGGATGTCAACCAACGAGCTGAGCGTGCCATCGAATTGGCTGGGCTTAAAGACAGAAGGCATGCTTTGGCAGGCGCAGCCAGCCATGGCGAGCAACGGCAACTCGAAATAGCCATGACCTTGGCGACAGAACCACAGGTCCTTTTACTGGATGAACCGCTGGCTGGTATGGGCGTCGCAGAAGCGGACAGCATGGTACAGCTTTTATTGCGCCTCAAGTCTTCACATGCCATGATGCTAGTTGAACATGACATTGATGCCATCTTTACATTGGCTGATCAATTAACTGTGATGGTGAACGGCACCGTTATTGCAAGTGGTTTGCCTTCCGCTGTTCGCGCAGACTCTAGCGTACAAGCGGCTTACTTGGGCGAGGATCATTGAAATGACCAACACACTAATTCAAGTGAAGGAACTCAACAGTTACTACGGTGCCAGTCACATTCTTAGGAACATCAATTTTGAAGTGAATGTGGGAGAAACAATTGGTTTGATGGGTCGCAACGGCATGGGTAAGAGCACCTTACTGAAATCCATCATGGGCATTGTGACGCCAAGATCAGGCGATGTGCATATCAAAGGTCAACGAACCAACGATTTAGCAATTTTTGAAGTGGCACAGAAAGGCATTGCCTACGTGCCTGAGGGACGCGGCATTTTTGGCAATCTCAGTGTGGTTGAAAATTTACAAATGGCAGCGCGTGCTGGCACCAATGGACAACGTGATTGGACCTATGACCGCGTGCTTGAGACATTCCCGCGCTTAAAAGAACGTTTGGGTCATGGCGGGCAACAACTTTCGGGCGGTGAGCAACAAATGCTGACCATTGGGCGCGCATTGATGACCAATCCTGACGTTCTAATTTTGGACGAAGCCACAGAAGGTTTAGCGCCACTCATCGCTCGAGAAATTTGGCGAATTTGTAGCGTGATCAAAGAGAGTGGTATCAGCAGCATCATTGTCGATAAAAACTGGAAGCACGTCACCAAAATAACGGATCGCAATGTCATTTTGGTCAAAGGCGAAGTAGTCTTTGAGGGCAGCTCTCAATCTCTTCAGTCTAAGCCTGAAATCTTGACGCAACACCTTGGTGTTTAACGAGGTCAATGCTTCGAATAAAGCGTCAATTTGAGGACCGCATGAAAAAAGACAACACGTTGCGAGGTGTACGCGTTTTAAGCTTGGCGCTCAACTTGCCGGGGCCAGCAGCCTTGTTGCGTGTTGCCCAAATGGGTGCGAAATGCACCAAGGTCAATCCGCCAAATGGCGACCCCATGGCCTTGTATACCCAAGATGGTTATGCAACTTTGCACACAGGTGTCAAAGAAGTTTCCTGCGACTTAAAAAGTTCCAGTGGTCAAAAAGCGATGCACCAATGGTTGAGCAAAACAGATGTATTGCTAACGTCCTTCAGACCTTCCGCTTTAAACAAATTGGGCTTTGGATGGAAATCACTGCATCAGCGCTACCCCCAACTGAGTTGCGTCAGTGTCGTGGGCGCACCAGGTCCCTTGGCAGAAATTCCAGGTCATGACTTAACTTATCAGGCTGAAGTCGCTTTAGTGCCTGGAATGGCGCTACCTGCCAGTTTGTTCGCCGACATGGGCGGCGCCATCATGGCCAGTGAAGCCATCTTAAAAGCAACCATTTCTCAGCGTGCCACAGGCAAAGGCAGTTTTCATGAAGTGGCCCTCAGTGAGGCTGCCGCTTGGCTTGCGTTACCTAGACATTGGGGAATGACACTGCCCAATGGGCCAGTGGGCGGAGCTCATGCAGGTTACAAAGTTTATGCTTGCAAAAATGGCCGTGTGGCTGTGGCCGCACTCGAGTCTCACTTTGCAAAATCTTTGTGTGACGCTGCGGGCCTCAAGTCATCGGATGCCAAAACGATGTTTAATCCAGAAACGCATCAAGCAATCGCTCTGTTTTTTGCTAGCAAAACAAGACAGCAGCTCGACAAGTTGGCGACTGACAAAGACATTCCGTTAATGACTTTGGTCAAAGCATAAACTGTGCGCCTGTATCAAATTCAAATTAAAATTCAAATGCAATTTCGATATCAATGGTTGAGTTGTAACCAAGCTTTGTCCAAGCGCTTGATACTCACAGGTTGAGGGGTCCTTAGTTCTTGAGCAAAAAAACTAACGCGTAACTCTTCTAAAAGCCATCTGAACTCCAGCATACGTTCATCCACGGCGCCCTTTCTTTCCGCGACCAAACGCCAATAACGTTGCTCTTGTGGTTTAAGTTCCAACAGTTTGGCAGCATCACGTGCAGGATCTGATCGCCATTTGTCTAATCGCAAAACGATGGCTTTGAGATACCTCGAAAAATGTTGAAGCTGATTCCATGGCGTCCTCACCATGAAGTGTTTGGGCATCAATCGTTGAAGCTGCTGCGCACAATCAGATACAGCGTCATTTGCATTTTTAGTGTCCTTTATTTTGCGAGTGGCTGCCGAGTACTCAACAAGAATGACACCCGCTAATCTGGCCACCTCATTGGCAATCAAGGTAAGCCTTCCCCTGCCCTCATCAATTCGCTTTTTAAATGCAAACTCGTCAGCGGGTAATGGGTCTAATAAAAAAGCGCGGTCGAGGGCTACTTCAATGATCTGCTGGCGCAGTTCATCAGGCGTCCCTAGAGGCATAAAAGAAACTGCCATTTTTTGTAAATCGGGAATATTCTTTTCCAAATACTTCAAGGCGTCTTTCATTTGCAAAGCAAACAATCGGCGCAGGCCTTCGCGGTGTTTTTGAGCCGCCACATCGGGCTCGTCAAAGACCTCAATGACAACCGAATCAAGCATGTCTACCAATGCAGGAAAGCCAATTAAACTTTGACCACCTTTATGAATCTCCATCAGTTCAGGCAAGTCGCCAAATGACCATTGTGTGTACTTTGCAAGCGAATTAACTTGATGAGTGGTCGCGGCAGTAACTCTCTGTACAGCTGTTGATTGCAAGGAGCCAGAAGCACTGCCTGTTAAACGAATTAATGGCTTCAATGGATTGATTGAAGTATTTTCGGCCGCTGGCGTATGCACTTTGAGCTGTGCCAAGGCTTGAAATGCGCCGCGAGCCTGTGAGCCCCAATCCGATTTCAAGGCGCCCAAGTTCCTGCCCATGCCAAGTTGACGACCATGCTCGTCAACCACTCTGAGATTCATGAACAAATGCGGGCTGAGCATGTCCAATTTGAAGTCAGCACGCTTGACATCCAAGCTCGTGACGTCTCGGACTTTTTTCAGCAAGGTGTCGGTCAATGAACCGGCACCAAAAACCTCTGGCAAGGCCAATTGCTCAGCCAGTTTGGCAGCAGATTCAGGCAAAGGTACAAAGCGTGACCTGGGTTTCTGAGGCAAACTTTTCAGCAAGGCGTGTATTTTGTCTTTTAACAAACCTGGCACCAACCATTCGCATCGATCTTCGTTGACTTGGTTCAAAACGAACAAGGGAATGGTCACGGTAATGCCATCTTTGGCATCGCCTGGCTCGTGTAAATAAGTTGCGCTGCAATCGGTACCACCCAAACGTATGGTTTTTGGGAATGCTTGTGTGGTGATGCCAGCCGCCTCGTGACGCATCAACTCTTCTCGCGACAGGAGTAACAGTTTAGGCTGTTGCTTAACTTCTTGCCGGTACCAAGACTCTAGCAAGCGACCCGAACAAACATCTGCAGGAATTTGCTGATCATAAAAAGCGTAGATGAGTTCCTCGTCAACCAACACATCTTGACGCCTAGACTTGTGTTCAAGCTCTTCCACTTTGGCAATCATTTTTTGATTGGCAGATAAAAATGGCAAAGCTGTGTCCCATTGGGCTTGAACCAATCCTTCCCGAATGAAAATTTCACGCGCTGTTTGTGGATCAATTTTTCCAAATGGCACACGCCTTCCGCTGTAAACCACCAAGCCATACAAAGTGGCCCGTTCAAGCGCGATGACTTCAGCCGATTTCTTTTCCCAATGCGGATCGAGCAATTGTTTTTTAAGCAAATGTGATCCAACTTGCTCTAGCCATGGCGGCTCTATGCCTGCAATACCCCTGCCAAACAAACGTGTCGTTTCAACCAATTCAGAGACCACCGTCCAACGGCCAGGTTTCTTTGACAAATGAGCGCCTGGGTGCCTGTAAAACTTGATGCCACGCGCGCCCAAATAAACATCTTCATCATCTTGTTTGCATCCCACGTTGCCGAGCAAGCCCGCCAACATTGACAAATGAATTTGCTCGTAAGTGGCTGGCTTGGCATTCAATTGCCAGCGATGTTCAGCGACTGTGGTGTGCAATTGGACATGCGTATCGCGCCACTCACGAACGCGTCTAATGTTGATGAAGTTTTGGCGCAGCAGTTGTTCGTACTGGCGATTACTCAGTTTGTGTTCAGCACCAGCCGGCGATTTGCCACCCCGTGATTCAGACAACCACTTCCACAATTTCAAGTAACCTGTGAACTCGCTTTTTTCATCGTCAAACTTGGCGTGCGCTTGATCCGCTTGGGCTTGCGCCTCCATGGGTCTGTCGCGCACATCTTGGACAGACAATGCACTGGCAATGATGAGCACTTCGTCAAGCGCTTGTCGATTTCGAGCCTCCAAAATCATCCGGCCTACGCGTGGGTCTAGTGGCAATCTGGCCAACTCTGTGCCAGTCGGCGTTAGTTCAAGGGTATCGTCTACCGCACCCAGTTCTGCCAACAATTGATAGCCATCGGTAATGGCGCGTTTAGAAGGCGCTTCAATGAATGGAAAATCGTCCACCACACCAAGGTGCAAAGACTTCATTCGCAAGATCACGCCCGCCAATGAAGATCGCAAAATTTCGGGATCTGTAAATTTAGGTCGCGCATTGAAATCAGCTTCATCGTAAAGACGAATGCAAATACCATTGGCGACACGACCACAACGGCCAGCCCGCTGGTTTGCAGCCGCTTGGCTAATGGGTTCCACCATCAGTTGTTCTACCTTGCTTCGAAGGCTATAGCGCTTAACTCTGGCGGTACCGGCATCAATGACATACCGAATGCCAGGCACGGTCAATGAGGTCTCGGCCACGTTGGTGGCCAACACAATGCGGCGACCCGTGTGGCTGTCAAAAACCCGATCTTGATCGGCTTGAGACAGACGTGCAAACAGGGGCAAAACTTCGGCACCCCGCGTAACTGCGCTGTGCGTCAGATGTTTGCGGAGATGGTCTGCCGCTTCACGAATTTCACGCTCACCTGGCAGAAAAATCAAAATGTCGCCTGAAGCATGGCCAGTCCAAAGTTCGTCAACCGCCTCGGCAATGGCATCGTTCAAATCGTGCTCGCGAGATTCTTCAAAAGGACGCCAGCGCATTTCAACGGGAAAGGTTCTACCTGACACCATGATGATGGGCGCAGGTCCTTTGCGGGAGGCAAAGTGCTGCGCAAAGCGATTGGCATCGATAGTGGCCGAGGTGACAACCACCTTCAAATCGGGACGCCTGGGCAATATTTGTCGCAAATAACCTAACAAAAAGTCAATGTTCAGGCTGCGTTCATGAGCCTCGTCAATGATCAAGGTGTCGTAGGCCTCTAGCAAAGGGTCGTTTTGGGTTTCCGCCAACAAAATGCCATCGGTCATGAGCTTGACCGATGCATCCTTGGACAAGCGGTCCTGGAAACGAACTTTGTAGCCAACAACATCACCCAGAGGAGTTTTCAATTCCTCTGCAATTCGCTTGGCAACGCTACTGGCAGCAATACGCCGGGGTTGGGTATGGCCAATCCATTTTCCACGCTGACCTGGCAATGCATTCAAACGCCCTCGTCCTAGCGTTAAAGCTATTTTTGGCAACTGTGTGGTTTTTCCAGAGCCTGTCTCTCCGCACACAATGATGACCTGATGGTCTGCCATGGCCTGCGCTATTTCGTCGCGCTTTGCCGACACTGGCAAAGACTCTGGAAACTCGATTTTCAAGGGGGTAGCGGACAATGGCAAAACTTCTGTAAAAATCAGGGATGGCGTAAGGCCTGAATTATCCGCTGTCTTGGCCCTTTTCGAGAGACCCCAAAGCTCATGTCCACTGTCTTCAACTTCACCTTCGTACCCTGGTTTCGCTCGGTGGCACCCTACATTCACATGCATCGGGGCAAAACTTTTGTCGTCGGTATTGCCGGAGAAGCCATCGCAGCCGGCAAATTGCAGCATTTAGCGCAAGACTTGGCACTGATCCAAAGCATGGGCGTCAAGATCGTGTTGGTTCATGGCTTCAGACCCCAAGTGAATGAACAACTCAAGGCCAAGGGCCATGAAGCCAAATACTCACATGGCATCCGAATTACGGACGAAGTCGCCCTAGATTGCGCCCAAGAAGCGGCTGGGCAATTGCGTTATGAAATTGAAGCAGCCTTCAGCCAGGGTCTGCCCAACACCCCCATGGCCGGATCGACAGTTCGCGTTATCAGCGGCAACTTTCTGACTGCACGACCCGTGGGCATTGTCGATGGTGTCGATTTTCAGCATTCCGGCTTGGTGCGAAAAGTCGATGTGGCTGGCATAACCCAAACATTGGGCATGGGCGCCATGGTCTTGCTGTCTCCATTTGGTTTTTCGCCAACCGGAGAAGCGTTCAACCTGAGCATGGAAGAAGTAGCGACCAGCGTTGCCATCGAACTACAAGCTGACAAACTCATTTTCCTAACGGAAGTTGCAGGTCTTCGAATTAAGCCTCTGGAAGCAGAATCGGAAGACAACCCAATTGACACCGAATTGCCCCTGGCTGCTGCTGAAGGATTGCTCAAAATATTACCTTCCCCCTTGGTGCCAACAGACCATGCGTTTTATTTGCAACATTGCGTCAAAGCCTGCCAACAAGGTGTGGAGCGTAGTCATATTTTGCCCTTTGCAGTGGATGGCGCTCTACTCCTTGAAATTTATGTCCATGACGGCATTGGTACCATGGTGGTTGACGAAAAACTTGAAGAGTTGCGCGAAGCCACACACGATGATGTGGGCGGCATACTGCAACTCATCGAACCCTTCGAAAACGATGGTACGTTGGTCAAACGCAATCGCACAGAAATTGAACGTGACATTGACCACTACACGGTCATTGAACATGACGGATTGATTTTTGCTTGTGCTGCGCTTTATCCCTATGCAGAAGCCAAGACCGCTGAAATGGCCGCACTGACAGTCACGCCACAATCTCAAGGCCAAGGTGATGGCGAAAAAGTCCTCAAGCGCATTGAGCAAAGGGCTCGCGCCATGGGTTTGAAAAGTATTTTTGTGTTAACCACCCGAACCATGCACTGGTTCATCAAACGTGGTTTTGTTCAGGTTGAAGCCGATTGGTTGCCTGAGGGGCGTAAACGCAAATACAACTGGGACAGACGCAGCCAAGTTTTGGTCAAAAAACTAAGCTAAGCCTGCTGGCCTTGGTTTATTTTTATTGAGTTGGCGCGCGAAAAAAACCATCGCGCCATCTCAAAGCAAGTATCAAAATGAAGATGCTGCTGAAGACCAAAAAAGACCAGTTGGCAATTGATGCGCCCAAGAAGGTCCAATCGATCTTTGTGCAATCGCCACTGCCCTTAAAAATCATGGGGATGGCGCGCTGCAAAGGAAAGTTTTCAATCATGCCGTAAAAGTCTCTGCCGCAGCTAACCGCTTCGGGGGGATACCATTGCAGCCAAGTCTGCCTGGCGGCTACAAACGCGCCAAAGCCGGCACTTAAAAAGACCAACCAAGACATGGCGAGAGATCGGATGGGTGATTTTTTACTCAGCCCCAACAAACACCAAACAATGATGCCAATCATGGCGTAGCGTTGAACAATGCACATGGGGCATGGTTCAAGTTCGAGGTAATACTGCAAATAAAGAACACCAAACGCCATCATGGCAATGCAAGACATTGCAACAATGCCCAACCATCTACTTGTTGGCCAACGGATCAGCATCAGAAAGAGTGCGTTCATGCGAGTCATTCTATGCTTTGAATGGACTTAGCTTTCAACAAAAGCACGCTCGATGACAAACTGACCAGGCGTGCTGGTATTGCCTTCAACAAAACCTTTGCCTTCACAAAGCGATTTCAGATCGCGCAGCATTTCGGGGCTACCGCAAATCATGACACGATCTTCTGATGGGTTCAATGAAGGGAGCCCAAGATCGGCTGCAATTTTGCCATTCTCCAGCAGATCAGTCACCCGCCCTTGGTGCACGTAGGATTCCCTGGTTACGGTGGGATAGTAAAGCAACTGCTTGCCAACCATCTCACCTAAAAATTCGTTTTGAGGAAGCTCTTGTGTGATGAAGTCGTGATAAGCCAACTCCTTGACCTCACGCACACCATGGAGCAAGATCACTTGTTCAAAACGTTCGTAGGTTTCAGGATCGCGAATGATGCTCATGAAAGGCGCCAAGCCGGTTCCTGTGCCTATCAAATACAAACGTTTGGCTGGCGTGAGGTAATCGATGAGCAAAGTACCAGTGGGTTTGCGTCCAACCACAATGGTGTCGCCCACTTGAATGTGCTGAAGCTTGGAAGTAAGCGGGCCATCTTGCACCTTGATGCTTAAAAACTCAAGATGCTCTTCGTAATTGGCACTGGCAATGCTATAGGCCCGCAGCAAGGGCTTGCCGTTTTCACCTCGCAATCCAATCATGGTGAAATGACCGTTAGAAAAGCGCAATGCTGGGTCGCGTGTCGTCGTAAAACTGAACAGTCGATCTGTCCAGTGATGAACACTTAGGACCTTTTCTTCTAAAAATGCACTCATAAATCTTAGGGGAATTTAAACAAAACATGCCATTTTCAGGCTTATTTGTATGTATTGGAAATACAATAATTTTATATCTGTATAGACAAGCAATCTTAAGCAACATCAAGGAATACCATGGCGCGCACTGTTAAATGCATCAAATTAGAAACGGAAGCCGAAGGTTTGGACTTTCCGCCCTATCCAGGCGAATTGGGTAAACGCATTTGGGAGAACGTTAGCAAAGAAGCTTGGGCCGCTTGGCTCAAACATCAAACCATGCTGGTCAATGAAAATCGTCTGAATCTGGCAGATGCCAGAGCCCGACAGTATCTTGCTCGTCAAATGGAAAATCATTTCTTTGGCTCGGGCGCCGATGCTGCCCAGGGTTATGTCCCCCCAACCTCAGCCTAACTTCCACGCAAGCCTTTGGCAACATCGTCCAGCGTGGCAATCTGATTGGCACGCGCTGGACACCTGTTTTGACAACGGACAGGCATTTTTAGACACCCTTCATGCTTGGCAAGCCAACAAGCAGGCTCCGCTTAAGCTTTTTTACACAGCCTTCTCAGAGCAAGCACCCAGCCGTCTAGCCCCACAACTCGCAGAAGCTTGCTACGGTTTACTGCCCGGCATCCACCGAATTTCTTTTGAGAATTCACAAGTACAACTGACCTTGTGCATTGGCGCCCTGGATATCAACTTCAAAGAAATTGATATTGCAGCCGATAGCGTTTGTATTGATAACTTTGAAGCGTGTGACCCACGGAGTGTTGCTCGACTTAGCAAATTGGGAACACAGATCTGTTGGAAAGATGCTCATTTTGAAGCACTGGCGCAACTCAAAACCTCAGGCTTTGTTGTCCATGAATGTCAGACATCTGCCATTTATCAACCGCACTGGAAAATAAAAACATCCTTACGTGCCCCAGCAAGCCAGCGCCTGCAATCAGAACGACGTGCCATTGTCATTGGTGCAGGCTTGGCTGGCGCTGCTGCGGCCTACAGCTTGGCTGTTCGAGGTTGGCAAGTCGAAGTAATCGATCAACATGAACAAACAGGCGGTGGCGCGTCCGGATTGCCTGCAGGTATTTTTGCAAGCCATGTCTCACCGGACAACAACGTTCTATCGCGTATTACGCGCGACGGCGTACGAGCGACAGCGCAGCGTGCTGCTGCTCTCTTAAGGCGTGGTCAAGAATGGGACCTTTCGCACTTGCTTGAGCATCGCTTTTCTGGCAAAAGAGAGCTACCCATTGGCGATATGTGGCCACAAGCTGGATTGGATTGGAGTTCTGATGCGCAAGCAGAGCAAAAACAATTGGCAGGCCTTCATGAAGAAACTCTAGCGCTTTGGCACCCGATGGCTGGCTGGATTCAAACGCAGTGTTTGGTCAAAGCTCAATTGGCGCATCCTCAAATTACCATTCGTTTTGGCGTATCAGTTTCAAAATTAGTTCGACATGAACTGTCTTGGCATCTATTAGATTCAAGCGGGCAACCAATCGCCCAAGCACATCACGTGGTGATTGCCAACGCACATGGCTGTCAAGACTTGCTAGACAGCATGGAAGCGAGCGAAGCCATGTCAAATGATCAAAGGCCACTGATTCCGATCACGCCATTGAGAGGGCAAGTCACATTCGGCGATATGAATTTATTAAGCCCAAATTTGAAAGAAAAATTGCCACCATTTCCTTTGAACGGCCATGGAAGCTACATTGGCAACTTGCCCTCACTACATTCCCCCCAATCCTCACCCTATTGGATTGTTGGTTCGAGTTTTCAGCGATTCGACTTTGACACGCGCGCACGATCAGAAGACCAAATTAGCAACCTCCAACAATGGGCAGAATTGATGCCTGCTTGGCATGATGAGATTCTAGAAAGTATTGATCTTTCAAAAGCAAACGCATGGGCTGGCATACGCGCTGCATTGCCAGACAGGCTTCCTGCTGTAGGCGCATTTCAGCATCCAGATTTTGCAGGACTTCAGGTTTGCACAGGCATGGGTGCAAGGGGCATCAGCTGGTCTGTGTTGTGCGCAGAACTGTTAGCCGCGCACCTCAATCACGAACCACTGCCAATGGCTGCCTCATTGGCAAAGCACATGGCAGCGTCTCGTTTTGGCTAAGCTTGATTGAGCAACACAATCAGCAAATGATTTTTATTGCTGTGCTGCTGCAGGTCGGCGTGCTTTGACATAAGCGTCAGTAGGCTGATAGTTTTTTCCATCGGCATAGCGCCATTGGATCATGGTGCCTTGGTTACCTCGGATGTCTAGCTTACCCACGTAGGCGCCCATGGTAGATTGTTGATCAATGGCTCTGAATTCTGCAGGCCCAAATGGGGTCGAAAATTTGAGTCCTCGCATGGCCAGAACCAATTTTTCGTTATCCGTTGTTCCTGCCTTTTTAATGGCCGCAAAAATTGCTTGCATGGTGGCATAGCCCACCACCGAGCCCAACTTTGGATTCTCTTTGAATTTTTTGTAGTAGTTGGCCGTAAAAGATGCGTGCTCTTTGGTATCAATTTGATCCCATGGGTAGCCTGTCACGATCCAACCTTTGGGTGTTTCATCCTTCAAGACTTCGAGGTATTCGGGCTCACCTGACAAAAGGGAAACCACAGGAACTTTTGGGAAAATGCCACGTTGATTGCCTTCACGAACCAGCTTGGCCAAATCGGCACCGAAGGTCACATTGAAGATGGCGTCGGGCTTAGTTTGCATCAGCGCACTCAAACTGCTGCCAGCATCAATTTTGCCGAGGGCTGGCCATTGTTCGCCCACAAATTCAACGTCAGGGCGCTTGGCTTTGAGTAACTCTTTAAAACTGGCAACAGCGCTTTGTCCGTATTCATAATTGGGCGCCAAAGTTGCCCATCGTTTTGCAGGCATCTTTGCGGCCTCTTCAACCAACATGGCCGATTGCATGTAGGTGCTGGCCCTTAAACGGAAGGTATATCTGTTGCCCTTGTCCCAAACAATGGCATCTGTTAGCGGTTCACTGGCAACAAACAAGCGTTTGTTCTTAGCAGCATGATCTGCCAAAGCCAATCCCACATTCGATAAGAAACCGCCTGCGAGAACATCCACTTTTTCTTGGCTGCTGAGTTCAATGGCATGACGCAGGGCATCTTCAGGTTTACCTGCATCGTCTCGAGCAATGACTTCAACCTTACGGCCTAGCAAGCCTCCTGAAGCATTGATTTCTTCAACCGCAAGTTGCCAACCTTGCTTGTAGGGTTGGGTAAATTGAGGAATTGCAGAATAACTGTTGATCTCGCCAATACGGATGGGCGTTTGAGCATGTACCGACAAAGTCGGCAACGCCAAAAGAAACAAACCATTCAATAGCCACGACTTCATTTCGTACTCCTCAAAAGCGAAACTGTATCAGCCTCCATAAAACCAAACTTTTCAGGCCTTTTTTAAACGGCCAGAACAAATACTCTTATGATCAAAAAGCATATATGTAAAACAAATAAGTTGTTTGTTATTGCATAAAGAACCGATAAAGTGACAGCCTTCTTCGGCAAAGACCGAACCATTTCACCTGTATCAGATGTACCAATACACCGATTTCGATCGCCAATTTGTCAAATTGCGCGCTGCTCAGCATCGTGATCAGCTTGAGCGTTGGCAAAAAGGCCAATTGGCAGATGACGAGTTTCGCCCCTTGCGTCTCCAAAATGGCTGGTACGTTCAGCGCTATGCCCCCATGCTGCGGGTGGCAGTACCTTATGGCGAAATCTCTAGCAAACAGTTGAGCGTGTTGGCTCAAATTGCCAAAGAGTACGACCAACCCGATGCTGAGCTCTTCGCTAAAGCGCAAGCGCAGCAAGATGTGCTGCCGGGAAAGTCGCCTCGGCTTATCAAAGGCTATGGTCACTTCACAACACGCCAGAACGTTCAGTTCAACTGGATACCCTTGGACAAATCGGCCGACGTGATGGACCTTTTGGCCTCAGTAGACATGCACGGCATTCAAACCAGTGGCAATTGCATTCGAAACATCACCACCGATGAGTTGGCCGGTGTGGCTGTCGATGAAGTGGTTGATCCTCGACCTTACGCAGAAATCTTAAGGCAGTGGAGCACCTTGCATCCTGAGTTTGCCTTTCTGCCCCGTAAATTCAAGATTGCCATCACTGGCGCCACCGAAGACCGTGCGGCCATTGGTTGGCACGATGTGGGCTTGCAACTTGTGAAAAGTGAGGCCGGCGATGTGGGCTTCAAAGTTTGGGTGGGCGGTGGCATGGGCCGAACGCCCATCATTGGCAGCTTGGTCCGCGAGTTCTTGCCTTGGCATCACATCATGAACTACCTTGAAGCCGTGGTTCGTGTTTACAACCGCTGGGGCAGACGTGACAATTTGTACAAAGCGCGCATCAAAATTTTGGTGAAGGCGGAAGGCCAGCGCTACATTGACGAAGTTGAAGCCGAATTTAATGACATCGTCAACAAAGATGGTGGGCCTCACACCATCACACAAGCTGAATTTGATCGTGTGGCTGCTTGCTTTGTTGAACCCAAGGTAACTAGCAACTTAACAGCTTCGGTTAACAGCAATTTGCAAGAGCCTGCGTTCCAACGCTGGTTAAATCAAAACGTTGTGCCACACAAAAATCCTGCATTACGCGCAGTCACCCTGTCATTCAAACGATTGGGCTTAGCACCCGGTGACGCCACAGCAGAACAACTCGAAGCTTCCGCGCAGTTGGTCGAGAAGTACTCTCGGGGTGAAGCTCGCGTCACGCACTCACAGAACTTGTTGCTCCCTTGGGTTCAAGAAACCCAATTGTTTGACCTTTGGCTTGAAGCCAAAACTTTGGGTTTGGCCAGCCCCAATATAGGCTTATTGAATGACATGATTGCCTGCCCTGGCGGTGACTATTGCGCCTTGGCCAATGCGCGTGCCATACCTGTTGCTGCAGCTATTTCAGAGCGTTACCAAGACCTAGACGAATTGGAAGACCTTGGCCCGATCGACTTGCACATTAGCGGCTGTATCAATTCTTGTGGTCACCACCACAGCGGCCACATTGGTATCTTAGGCGTCGATAAAGACGGCAAAGAGTGGTACCAAGTGACGCTAGGTGGCTCGGATGGCTCTACTTTGTCTGGCACAGCTGGCGCTGGCAAAGTCGTTGGTCCTTCATTTTCTGCAGCAGAAGTCACTGAAGTGATTGAGGCGGTCATTCACAAATATCTGGAGCTACGGGCACCAAGCAGTAGCAATGGCCGTGCTGAATACTTCATCGAAACCTTAAACCGAGTGGGTCAAGAGGCTTTCAAAGTTGCAGCCAACAGCGCACGCCACCCAGCGAAAGAGTTCGCTTGAACCAAATTGAAGTTTATGAAAATTTTGTCATTCAACGATCACACGCCAAGCACCGATGCTAGCGCCATCCTCATTGCCAACAATGAAGATCCTCGCGAGGTATCGCTCGAAGGCGTGAGTCGCATCGACTTGCACTTCCCTAAATTCACGGATGGGCGCGCTTACAGCCAAGCGTTTTTATTACGTCGTCGTTTGGGCTTCAAAGGTGAAATTCGTGCAACGGGTGATGTGCTTATTGACCAACTGGTGGCCATGGCGCGCACCGGTTTTGATGTGGCTGTGTTGCGCGAGGGTTTAGATGCCACAGCAGCTCAACGTCAATTTGATCGATTCCCTTCGTTCTACCAAGGTTCGGCAGTAGACACACAGCCACTCTTTGCAAAGGCAGCAGCGTGAGCGTATCTAAATTGCGCAACAGTATTCAAGAAAATACGCCGGATGCTATCTCTTTGTATGCCAATCCTAGCGCCAATTACGCTGACAAAGTGGCAGAAACTTTGGCTTTACTAAAACAAGCTGTCGCAGAATTCAGTCCTGTCACACAGGCTTCAAGCTTAGGCGCAGAAGACGTCGTCATCACGCATTTGATCAATCACAATGCTTTAAACATTCCAGTATTCGTGTTGGAAAC
>CANKXC010000003.1 GCA_947487355.1 Comamonadaceae bacterium
TCGCTCTCTACCCAGAAACGGCGATATTGCAGGTTCGGCAGGAACCGGCGCTTGGTTTTGTTGTTGGCGTGGGAAACATTGTTTCCGACCATTGGGCCTTTGCCCGTTACGTCGCAGACGCGTGCCATGTGGACACTCCGATACTTTTATAAACAGCTGGTGCCTGATGGGCTTTGAAGTTAGACAAAACACTTCGCCAACAAGCGAAAGAGTTTGCCAATAAACAAAACCTTAGACGATCCAGCCTCACCTCGCCAGAAGGGTGGCGGTAACCCATTTGTAGAGCTTCAAGGGATGAAGTACTCAGCAAAGCCTTGGATTATAGCCAGCTTTTTAGGCCGATGCCAAGCCAAAAAGGGCCAATTAATGGCCTTGGTGGCCTGAATCGCCTTCTTGCTCCAAAAATCGTTGGGCATCTAAGGCCGCCATGCAGCCGGTTCCGGCACTGGTAATGGCTTGGCGGTAGACGTGATCTTGCACATCACCAGCAGCAAACACGCCAGGCACGCTGGTCATGGTGGCAAAGCCCTTCAGACCGCTTTGGGTCACGATATAGCCATTGTCCAAGGTCAGGTGGCCCTGGAAAATTTCGGTGTTGGGCGCGTGGCCAATGGCAATAAAGCAGCCTTTGAGTTCCAAATCTTGCAATGAGCCGTCTTTGGTGGACTTCAAGCGAACGCCCGTGACACCCGTGTTGTCTCCCAGCACTTCTTCAAGTGTTTGGAACGTTTGCAAGACAATTTTTCCTGCAGCCACTTTGTCCATCAGTTTGTCGACCAAGATGGGCTCGGCCTTGAATTTGTCGCGGCGGTGAATGAGATACACCTTGCTGGCAATGTTGGACAGGTAAAGCGCTTCTTCCACTGCAGTATTGCCGCCACCCACAACGCAACACACTTGCTCACGATAGAAAAAGCCATCGCAGGTGGCGCAACCTGAGACGCCGCGGCCCATGAAGGCTGTTTCAGAGTCAAGGCCCAAGTACATGGCCGAAGCGCCAGTGGCGATGATCAAGGAATCGCAGGTGTAGACGCCGCTGTCGCCCGTCAATGTGAAAGGACGTTTGCTGAAGTCGACCTTGTTGATATGGTCAAACACCACTTGGGTGTTGAAGCGCTCGGCATGCTCCAAAAAGCGTTGCATGAGATCGGGGCCTTGCACACCATGCACGTCCGCGGGCCAGTTGTCCACCTCCGTGGTGGTCATGAGTTGGCCACCTTGGGCAATGCCAGTGATGAGCAAAGGCTTGAGGTTGGCGCGGGCTGCATAGACGGCAGCGGTGTAGCCGGCAGGGCCAGAACCCAAGATGAGTACTTTGGCGTGTTGGGTGGGAAGTGTGTTGGACATGAAGTTAATTCTACGGAATTCGGGTAAACGCTAAAACCCCATTGTAAGAAGCTTGTGAAACACGTGTTTGGGGAGGTCTATCGGGTAAGCTTGAGGGTTAGATCATGACCTATTCTCTTCGCACCCTCAACAGCGCTAACGGCACACCTGAATCCGACCTGCAAAACCAAACGTCGGAAGGTGTTGGCTTACTGCGTTTCACCCAAGAAATTGTTTTATTGATAGGCGCTGTCAGCTGGCTGGCCTTGGCCTTGGCCATGTTCAGTTACAGCCCCAAAGACCCCTCTTGGTCCGGTTCAGGTTTGGGCGGTCCCTTGGTCAATTGGATGGGGACTGCGGGGGCCTGGGTGGCCGATGGCATGTACTTTTGCTTTGGTTATTCCGCTTGGTGGTTGGTGGCTGTTTTGGGGCGTGCGTGGCTCAAGGCTTGGGCCTACTGGTTAAGAGGATCTGACGCTGCGGCCAATCCTAAACTTCGCGAAGAATCTAATTGGCAGACGCGGCTTATTTTTTGGTTGGGCCTTTTTGTATTGATGTCCGCCAGTTGCGCCATTGAATGGGGGCGCTTGGCGCGTTGGGATGCCATCATGCCGGGTACCAGTGGTGGTGCGCTGGGCTTAACGGTAGGGCACTTTACTGCCAAATGGCTGGGTGCCAACGGTGCCGCATTGTTTGAAATTGTGTGCTTGGCCTTGGGCATGTCTTGGGCATTTGGATTTTCATGGGGCCAGGTTTGCGAAAACCTCGGCGCCAAAATTGATTCTCTGATGCAGTCACGACAAGAAAAGCGCGAAATGCAAGAAGACTTGGCCATGGGCCAGCAGGCTTTGCGCGAGCGCGAGCAACTCCAATCGAACACGCCTGTTGAACCTCAACTGCATCCCTTTGGTGATGAGTTTGAAGAGAAGCCGCTGTTTGCTGCGGCAGGGGTGGCTGCGCCAGTTTTTGCTGAGCCTGTTCCTCCCATGGTCATTGAGTCGCCTGTGACCGAAGTGCCACGCAGCGAGCGAGTGGTCAAAGAGCGCCAAAAGCCATTGTTCTCAGAATTACCCGACAGCAAATTACCGCAGGTTGATTTGCTCGACAGCCTCACGCAGCGACAAGAAGGGGTATCGCCAGAAACTCTGGAGATGACCAGCCGCATGATTGAAAAACGCCTGAAAGATTTTGGCGTTGAAGTGCGCGTGGTCGCTGCGGCGCCGGGTCCTGTCATTACGCGTTATGAAATTGAACCCGCCACCGGTGTCAAGGGCTCGCAAGTGGTCAACTTGGCCAAAGACTTGGCGCGCTCACTCAGCTTAATTTCCATTCGCGTGGTTGAAACCATTCCAGGCAAAAATTTCATGGCTTTGGAGTTGCCCAATGCCAAACGCCAATCCATCAAGCTCAGCGAAATTTTGGGCTCTCAGGTTTACAACGAAGCCAAGTCCATGCTCACCATGGGTTTGGGCAAAGACATTGTGGGCAATCCTGTGGTTGCCGATTTGGCCAAAATGCCGCACGTTTTGGTGGCGGGTACCACGGGTTCTGGTAAGTCCGTTGGTATCAATGCCATGATTTTGTCGCTGCTCTACAAAGCCGAAGCGCGTGATGTTCGCTTGCTCATGATCGATCCCAAGATGTTGGAAATGTCGGTCTACGAAGGTATTCCGCACTTGCTAGCGCCGGTTGTCACAGACATGCGACAAGCTGCACACGGCCTCAACTGGTGCGTAGGTGAAATGGAACGCCGCTACAAGTTGATGAGCAAAATGGGTGTTCGCAACTTGGCAGGCTACAACGCCAAAATTGACGATGCGACCGAGCGCGAAGAATTCATTTTGAATCCGTTCAGTCTCACGCCCGACGATCCTGAACCTCTCAAACGCTTGCCGCACATTGTGGTGGTCATCGATGAGTTGGCCGACTTGATGATGGTGGTGGGCAAGAAGATTGAAGAGCTCATTGCACGCTTGGCACAAAAAGCGCGCGCCGCTGGCATTCACCTTATTTTGGCCACACAGCGCCCCAGTGTCGATGTCATTACTGGCTTGATTAAGGCCAACATTCCAACGCGCATCGCTTTTCAAGTCTCCAGCAAAATCGACAGCCGAACCATTCTGGACCAAATGGGTGCTGAAGCTTTGCTGGGCATGGGCGACATGCTTTACATGCCATCCGGTACAGGATTCCCCATTCGAGTTCACGGCGCTTTTGTAAGCGACGAAGAAGTGCACCGTGTGGTCAGCTATTTGAAGTCACAGGGCGAACCAGATTACATCGAAGGTGTGTTGGAAGGTGGCACCACCGATGGCGAAGACACGGGTTACGGTGATGCCAGTGATGCAGAAAAAGACCCCATGTACGACCAAGCTGTCGAAGTGGTTCTGAAGAATCGCAAGGCCAGTATTTCATTGGTTCAGCGCCATCTCAAAATTGGTTACAACCGTGCAGCACGTTTGGTCGAAGAGATGGAAAAAGCGGGCTTGGTCAGTTCCATGAGCACCAACGGTCAGCGTGAAATTTTGGTGCCTGCGCGCACCGAATGACACTGCCACTGAATTGGAGTCACTGCAAATGACAAGCTTTTTTAGAGGACTCATGGCATGTCTTTTTGCGCTGCATTTTTGTAGCGTCACGCTGGCCCAGGCCCCTAACGCAGAGGCCATGAACAGTCTGAGTCAGTTCCTCAAGCAAACACAAAGTGGACGTGCGCAATTTACCCAAATTGTGACCTCGCCTGCCAAAGCAGATCAAGCACCTCGCAAGAAAACTTCGTCTGGCACATTCGAATTTCAAAGACCTCAACAATTTCGGTTTGCTTATCAAAAACCCTTTGTTCAAACCATGGTCTCAGATGGTCAATTCCTCTGGCTCTATGACGCAGACCTCAACCAGGTCACTGTCAGAAAACAAAGCCAGGCTTTGGGTCAAACACCAGCAGCGTTCATAGCATCCACAGGCGATTTAAAAGTTCTTCAGGCTGAATTCAACCTGATAGCCGAAGCAGATTCAGAGGGCATGCAATGGGTCAAGGCCATACCCAAACAATCGGAAGGGGCTGTGCAGGCCATCCGTGTGGGCTTGAAAGTTCAAGGTCAAGCCATTCCTGTGTTGACCGCCTTGGAAATTGTGGATGGTTTGGGTCAAACCTCGCGCCTGAGCTTTCAAAATTTTGAAGTCAATGCCAAATTGGCCTCCGAAACTTTTCAATTCAAAACGCCTGCTGGCGCGCAGGTAATCAGGCCATGACCAGCCCAGACTCTTCAGGTCTACAGTGGCAATCTTCTTTGCACCAACCCCTGGCCGAAAAATTACGACCCCGAAGTTTGGGTGAGGTCATCGGGCAGCAGCATTTGTTGGGCGAGGGATTGGCGCTGCGTTTGGCCTTTGAATCGGGTCAACCGCACAGTTGTATTTTGTGGGGTCCACCAGGTGTGGGCAAAACCACCATTGCCAGACTTATGGCCGATGCCTTTGATGCGCAGTTCATCAGCATCAGTGCCGTTTTGGGTGGTGTCAAAGACATTCGGGAAGCGGTTGAAAAAGCACAGACCGCATTGCAAAGTTTGCAGCCGCAACGCACCATCGTTTTTGTGGACGAGGTGCACAGATTTAACAAAAGCCAACAAGATGCTTTTTTGCCGCATGTCGAGAGTGGCTTGTTTACCTTCATTGGCGCAACCACCGAGAACCCTTCCTTTGAAGTGAACTCTGCATTGTTGTCGCGTGCCGCGGTTTATGTGCTTCAAGCCTTAGGTGAAGAAGACCTTCAACAAATCATTCAACGGGCCTTGGCCATCGGTGCCATTGCGCCCCTTGAAGCAGAGGCTGCACAAAGATTGATTGCCTATGCAGATGGCGATGCGCGCCGCTTGTTGAACACCCTCGAGACTTTGGCGGTGGCTGCGCAACGAGAAAAGTTGAGTCAAATTTCTGACGCATGGCTCCTCAAAGTATTGGGCGAGCGCATGCGCCGTTATGACAAAGGTGGTGAGCAGTTTTATGACACCATCAGTGCCTTGCACAAGTCGGTCAGAGGCTCTGACCCCGATGCCGCGTTGTATTGGTTCACCCGCATGCTCGATGGTGGTGCCGATCCGCGCTACATGGCGCGACGTTTAATTCGCATGGCTTCAGAAGACATTGGGCTGGCCGATCCCAGGGCGCTGCGATTGGCGTTGGATGCTTCAGAAGTCTACGAACGCTTAGGCAGTCCAGAGGGCGAGTTGGCCTTGGCGGAATGTGTCATTTATTTGGCTGTGGCAGCCAAATCGAATGCGGTTTATAAAGCTTTCAATGAAGCCAAGGCGTGGGTCAAAAAAGATGGCACGCGGCCTGTCCCTATGCATTTGCGAAATGCACCCACACAGCTCATGAAGAATTTGGACTATGGCAAGGGCTACCGTTACGCGCACAACGAAGAGGATGGCTTTGCAGCTGGCGAAAACTACTTGCCTGAGGGTATGCCTGCACCGGGTTTTTACAGGCCTGTGAACAGAGGTCTTGAGTTGAAAATTGCAGAAAAAATGGCCAGCTTAAATTCATTGAATCAAGCCAAGTCGGTCAAAAACTAGGAATCAAGCTTATGGATGTTTTCATTCAACAAGTCATCAATGGCTTGGTTTTAGGCAGCATGTATGCCCTCATTGCTTTGGGCTACACCATGGTCTACGGCATCATCAATTTAATTAACTTTGCGCATGGCGAAGTTTTGATGGTGGCAGCGCTCACCAGTTGGTCTGTGATCGGCCTCATGCAAGAGTCGATGACTGGCACGCCAGGCTGGGTCATTTTATTAATTGCTCTGGTGATCGCCAGTGTGGTTGCGGCTTGTTTAAATTTCACGATTGAAAAAATCGCTTACCGACCTTTGCGTAACAGTCCCAAACTTGCGCCACTCATCACGGCCATTGGTATGAGCATCTTGCTGCAAACATTGGCCATGATCATCTGGAAACCCAATTACAAGCCCTATCCCACTTTGTTGCCAAGCACGCCATTCAACATAGGGGGTGCCGTTATTTCTTCAACCCAAATCATGATTTTGGCTGTCACTGCCATCTCACTGGCTGTTTTGATGTGGATCGTCAACGCCACCAAATTGGGACGCGCCATGCGAGCCACTTCTGAGAATCCAAAAGTGGCTGCATTGATGGGTGTTAAGCCCGACTTCGTTATTTCTGCCACCTTTGTAATCGGCGCTGTTTTAGCCGCCATTGCAGGCGTCATGTTTGCATCCAATTACGGCACTGTGCATCACAGCATGGGATTTTTGCCAGGCCTTAAAGCTTTCACGGCGGCTGTGTTTGGCGGCATTGGCAACCTCACGGGCGCTGTGGTTGGCGGCCTGCTCTTGGGCCTAATTGAATCGATTGGATCAGGCTACATCGGTGCGCTAACTGGCGGTGTCCTAGGCAGTCACTATGCCGATATTTTTGCCTTTATTGTTTTGATTTTTGTTTTGACCCTGAGGCCTTCTGGCTTGATGGGTGAGCGTGTCGCCGATCGCGCTTAAGCAAAGAGTGAGAATTTTCATGAACCTCTCAAAGAACCAAACAAACATTGCTTTAGGTGTCCTGCTGCTGATCTTGCCCATCGTGTTGCAACAGTTTGGCAATGCCTGGGTGCGCATTGCCGACGTGGCCTTGTTGTACATCCTCCTAGCCGTGGGCCTCAATATTGTGGTGGGCTACGCAGGCTTGTTAGACCTGGGATATGTGGCTTTCTTCGCGGTGGGTGCCTACATGTATGGCTTGTTGGCATCGCCCCATTTGTTTGAAACTTTTCCAGCCATTGCCGCCATGTTTCCGGGTGGTCTGCACATGCCGCTGTGGGTCATTGTGCCTTTGGCTGCCGCTTTGGCAGGCTTGTTTGGCATGTTGTTGGGGGCGCCTACTTTAAAACTCAGAGGCGATTATTTGGCCATTGTCACCTTGGGCTTTGGCGAAATCATTCGCGTTTTTTTGAACAACCTCGATCAACCTGTCAACATCACCAATGGGCCCAAAGGTCTGAATCAAATTGACCCCATTCATTTTTTTGGCATCAATTTAGGTAAAAAAATTGATCTGTTTGGCCTTGAGTTGGCATCAGTCAGTTTGTACTACTACTTGTTTTTGGCTTTGGTGTTAATCACGCTCTTAATTTCCTATCGTTTGGAAGTCTCGCGCATTGGCCGCGCATGGATGGCCATTCGTGAAGACGAAATTGCAGCCAAAGCCATGGGCTTGAACACGCGCAACTTGAAGCTCATGGCCTTTGGGATGGGCGCCACTTTTGGTGGTGTTTCGGGTGCGATGTTTGCGGGCTTTCAAGGTTTTATTTCGCCGGAATCTTTCAGCCTCATGGAGTCCGTCATGATTGTGGCCATGGTGGTTTTGGGAGGCTTGGGGCATTTGCCGGGTGTGGTTCTGGGCGCTATTTTGTTGTCGGCGTTACCAGAGGTGTTGCGCTATGTGGCCGGGCCATTGCAATCCATGACCGATGGCCGATTGGATGCCGCCATTTTGCGGCAGTTGCTGATTGCTTTGGCCATGATTGTGATCATGCTTATGAAGCCCAAAGGTTTGTGGCCTTCCAGCGAGCATGGCAAATCACTTCAAGTGAAAGGAGGGGCGTAATATGAATGCCCCTCAAAACGCTTCCAACACCGTTTTAAAAGTCGCTGGCATTTCCAAGCGTTTTGGCGGTCTGCAAGCTTTGTCTGATGTTGGCATGACCATTGAGCGCGGCCAAGTGTATGGGCTCATTGGACCCAACGGCGCAGGAAAGACAACCTTCTTCAATGTCATTACAGGCCTCTACACGCCTGACAGCGGAAGCTTTGAACTGGCTGGTAAGCCTTATCAGCCCTCGGCTGTGCATGAAGTTGCACAAGCTGGCATTGCGCGCACGTTCCAAAATATCCGTTTGTTTGCAGAAATGACGGCCTTGGAAAATGTCATGGTGGGACGACATGTTCGGACCTCCTCGGGTTTGTTGGGGGCTATTTTTAGAACCGCCAAGTTCAAGCAGGAAGAAGCTGAAATTGCCAAGCGCTCGCAAGAATTGCTCGACTATGTTGGCATTGGCCAATACGCCGATTACCGCGCACGCACTTTGTCGTATGGCGATCAACGCCGATTAGAAATTGCACGTGCCTTGGCCACCGATCCTCAACTCATTGCTTTGGACGAGCCCGCTGCCGGTATGAACGCCACAGAGAAAGTCCAATTGCGCGCCCTCATCGATCAAATTCGCAAAGACAATCGCACCATTTTGTTAATTGAACACGATGTGAAGTTGGTCATGGGCTTGTGCGACAGGGTGACCGTGCTGGACTACGGCAAACAAATTGCGGAAGGTACGCCCGCTGAAGTTCAGAAAAATGAAAAAGTGATCGAAGCCTATTTAGGCACCGGAGGACATTGAGATGGCGGCCACATTGTTGAAAGTCAAAGGCCTTCAGGTGGCCTACGGCGGCATACAGGCTGTCAAAGGTGTCGACTTTGAAGTGCATGAAGGCGAATTGGTTTCCTTGATTGGCTCCAACGGTGCGGGTAAAACAAGCACCATGAAAGCCATCACGGGTTCATTGCCACTGCATGCAGGCGACATTGAATACTTGGGTCAAAGTATTGTGGGCCAGGGTCCTTGGGATTTGGTGAAGCAAGGCTTGGCCATGGTGCCAGAGGGTCGGGGTGTTTTCACGCGCATGACCATCATTGAAAACTTGCTCATGGGTGCGTACATCCGAAATGACAAGGCGGCCATTCAAGATGACATGGAAAAGGTCTTCGAAACATTTCCGCGTTTGCGTGAACGCAAAGATCAGCTAGCAGGCACCATGTCCGGTGGAGAACAGCAAATGCTGGCCATGGGCCGTGCGCTCATGAGTCGGCCCAAAGTTTTGTTGTTGGACGAACCCTCAATGGGCTTGTCACCCATCATGGTTGACAAAATATTTGAAGTGATTCGAGATGTTTTTTCTCAGGGTGTGACCGTGCTGTTGGTTGAGCAAAATGCAAGTCGCGCATTGGCCATCGCCAACCGAGGCTACGTCATGGAGTCGGGTTTGATCAGCATGACGGGTCGAGGTCAGGATTTGCTCAATGACCCAAAGGTGAGAGCCGCCTATTTGGGCGAATAAAAAAAGGCACTGCGTGCAGTGCCTTTAAGGTGCTTGACAGCGCCATCAGTCAACACGCGCGCCGCTGGCTTTAACCACTGGTTCGTATTTGGCCAGTTCACGTTTCATGAATGCCGAAAATTGTTCGGGTGTACTCACTACAGGCTCGGCCATCATCATGCCAAATCGGGTTTTGGTTTCGGGTGCATTCAAGGCGGCAGCAAAAGCTTGATGCAGTTTGGCAACCACAGCGGGGGGGGTAGCTGCAGGCGCGATCAAACCCCACCAAGTGTCAACTTCAAAACCTTTGATGGTTTCTGACATGGCGGGAATATCTGGCAAAGCAGCACTTCTTTGAGCAGTGGTCACTGCCAGCGCTTTCAGTTTGCCCGCCCTAATGTTGGCTGCTGCAGTGGCCAAGTTGTCAAAGTTGAAATCAACTTGTCCAGATAAAAGTGCCAACTGCGCAGGGTTGCCACCGTTGTAGGGAATGTGCACCGCAAAAATACCGGCATCGCGTTTGAACATTTCTGCTGCTAAGTGGCCCGCACTGCCATTGCCACCAGAGCCAACATTCAATTTACCTGGGTTGGCTTTGGCGTAGGCGATTAAATCGGCCAGTGAATTGATTTTTAAACGTTGTGCGGTTTCGGCATTCATGACCAACACATTGGGTACGCGAACCATTTGCGTGATGCCGACAAAGTCGCTGGCCGCATTGAATGGCATCTTGTTGTACAGCCAAGGATTGATGGCGTGGGTGGCTACCGCTGCAATGCCAATGGTGTAACCATCGGCGGGCGCTTTGGCCACAATGTCGACGCCCAAATTGCCACCAGCGCCTGGTTTGTTGTCGATGACGACCGTTCCCAATGTGTCTTTGACCCGCTCGGCCAAAGCTCGGGCTGTGACATCAATGGGGCCGCCTGGTGCATAGGGAACCACCAACCGTATAGGCTTGGTGAGTGGGGCGTTTGCTGCCGTACTTGTTTGTGTCTGCGCATGCAACATGCAGGAGGCCAACGCGGTCACCAATACGCTCACTGTTTTGAGCAGCAAATTCTTTGGCTGAATTGTTGTCGACATCATGCAGACTCCTTGGCCTTGTCGGCTTCTGAGGTGAATGAATCGGCAAAAAAGGCTTCTTCAGGCAAGCCCGCTTTGGTGGTGTAGTCGGCACGTGCAGAGTCCACCACAATCGGCGCGCCGCATGCATAAACTTGAAAGCCGCTTAAATCGGAATGGTCTTGCAAAACAGCTTGGTGAACAAAACCAGTACGGCCCGTCCAAGCGTCTTCTGGCAAGGCGTCAGACACAACCGGAATGTATGTCAAGTTGGGCATGGCTTCGACTTGGGCCTCTACCCAATCGCTCATGTACAAATCGGACGGACGGCGACCTCCCCAATACAAAGTGGCGGGCCGTGTGATGCCTTTGTGTTGCATGTGCTCAATGAGGGCCTTGATGGGGGCAAAGCCGGTGCCAGATGCCAACAAAATAATGGGTGCATTGGAATCCTCACGAAGAAAGAAGCTGCCGTAAGGGCCTTCAATGCGCAGAATGTCTTTTTCTTTCATGCTGCTAAACACCACATCGGTAAATTTGCCACCTGGCATGTGTCTGATGTGCAACTCAACTTTGGGCGCAGCTGCGTCCAAGGTGTGGGGCGCATTGGCCATGCTGTAACTTCTGCGCGAGCCATCGCGCAACAAAAATTCGACATATTGACCCGCATGAAATTTCATGACGTCGGTGGCTGGCAGTTGCATGACGATGGACATGACGTCATGCGATTTTTTTTCTAGGCTGACCACTCGCACAGGCATTTTTTTGATGGGGAAACTGCCTTCTTCAGTGACCTGGCGTGACTCCAAAACCACATCGCTCTGAGCGGTTGAGCAGCATGTCAAGATCAGACCTTGCGCCTCTTCCTCCGCGCTAAGTGCTTTGGCTTGATGGTCGCCATGAATCACGGTGCCCGATATTTTTTTGCATTTGCAGGAGCCACAAGCACCATCTTTACAGCCGTAAGGCAGGCCAATGCCTTGACGAATGCCTGCCGCCAGCAAGGTTTCTGAGCTGTCTGCACTGAAAATACGGCCACTGGGTTGAACGCTGATTTGGAAGCTCATCTTTTCGGTATCCTAGGGGGGTCTGAAATTTGTGAATCCCTGATTTTGCCTTCAAACCAAACACCTTTGGGCGCTTTGCCCTCCCGCTTTCGAAAAGAACGGGTTTTGATCATCGGCTGCGGTGATGTGGGACAGCGCGCTGCCAAACATTTGGTGGGAAGAGCCAGGGTGGTGGCCTTGACTTCCAGCCCAGTCAAGCAGGCCGATTTCAGGACTCAGGGAATTGTGCCTGTTCTGGGCAACTTAGACTTTCCAGAAACCTTGCAACGTTTAGCTGGGTGGGCCACTCGTGTCTTGCATTTAGCGCCCCCACCCTCTGACCGGGTAGGTGAGTGGTCAACCGATCCCCGAACCTTAAACTTAATCAGGGCACTGAAAAAAAGAACGCTACCGAGGTCTTTGGTCTATGGTTCAACCAGTGGCGTCTATGGCGACTGTCAGGGCCAATGGGTATCTGAATCGCAGCCAGTCAAACCGCACACCCCAAGAGCGATGCGCCGAGTTGATGCCGAAAAAGTAGTTCGGTTTTTAGGTCGCTCAGGCGTGCGTACATCCATTTTGCGAATACCAGGCATTTATGCGCCAGACCGTGTCAATGGCACGCCGCGCGAGAGGCTTCTAAAGGGTACGCCTGTGCTGGTGGAGGCAGACGATGTCTATACCAATCACATTCATTCTGATGATTTGGCCAGAGCCAGTGTGGCGGCAATTTGGCGCGGCAAACCACAGAGGGTTTATCACGTCAGCGACGACACGCATTTAAAGATGGGCGACTATTTTGATGCTGCGGCTGATTTGATGGGCCTCAAGCGCCCACCGCGTGTACCGCGCAGTCAAGCTCAGGAAAGTTTGCCGCTGATGTTGTTGAGTTTTATGAGCGAATCGCGTCGGCTTCGCAATGATCGACTTAAAAATGAATTGCGTGTGCCATTGAAGTATCCAAATGTCCAAATAGGTTTAAAGCCAATGGCGCAAAAGATCGAGCCAATTGAATTGGCGCCTTCATGATGAAGGCCTTGCGTGCCTTTGATTGCGCTTAGTTTTTGGACTGCGAAGGCTCTGAAAAATTAAAGCCTTTCTTTTCTAAATAGTCCAGACTTGCCTTGAAGAGATATGCGCCTAACAAAGCGCCATTCAAGTCACCAATCAGCATCCAGAGCGTTGAGTTGGTTTCCATTAAATGTTCACTTCCGAACATCGACCAAATGGCATGGTGCAAAAGTGAATTGCAGATGGCGTAGACCACGGTCGCAATGGCCAAATCTTTGAGTGAAGTGAGTTGAATGCGACGTTTGAAAAAAAATCTGAAACCCATCATGGCAATCAAGGGGCCAGCACAGGACGCAGCAATGTTCATCAGACCTAGAACCAATGGTTCATTGAACCAAAACAATAGGATGACGCCACCGATGAGGGTGGCCAAGGTGCCATAGAGAGGGCCCATGACCAAAATATTGAACATGCGCAAAAAGGCTGGTAAGTAAATTAAGGATACATGAGCTGTCAGGTTGGCAAACTCGAACAGCCAAGCGTTCAAGATATGAAGTGCTGTAAATAGCACCGCCAAGATAAGAATGAAAAGAAAATTCATTTCGCAATGAGTTAGTTTCGACTTGCCAAAAATCGATGGTGCCCGAGGCCGGAATCGAACCGGCACGCCTTGCGGCGGGGGATTTTGAGTCCCCTGCGTCTACCAATTTCACCACCCGGGCGGATTGCGAAGACAGCGATTATGACATATTTTTTTAATAAAAATTGAATTCATTTCTGTCCAATAACAGCTGCCTTCACCTTGGACATTTTATTTGGTTAGGATGTCCCTTATGACCTCCTTGGAATTAACCCTTTTGTACTTGCTGGCCGCTGTGCTTGGCGTGGTGGGGTGCCGGTTCCTCAAACTGCCCCCCATGTTGGGGTATCTGGTGGTTGGCGTGGTCATTGGGCCCAATGCCTTGGCCTTTGCACAAAACTCAGAAGGCATTCGCCATTTGGCTGAGTTCGGTGTTGTGTTCCTGATGTTTGTCATTGGCCTTGAGTTCAATTTGCACAAATTGAAAGCCATGCGGCATTTTGTTTTTGGACTGGGATTTTTCCAAGTAGTGCTCACCATTTTCATCGTCACCACTGTTTCTGTTTTCCTCAGTGTGATGGCACCTACGTTGTGGGGCATGCGTTGGCAAACAGCTTTGACATTGGCGGGGGCCATGGCCATGAGCAGTACGGCCATTGTGATCAAGCTCATGTCAGATCGGCTAGAACTTGACTCTGAACATGGCAAGCGCGTGTTGGGTGTGTTGCTGTTTCAGGATTTGGCTGTGGTTCCCTTGTTGGTGCTAATTCCAGCGCTGAATGCGCCGCCAGAACAGTTGATGACGGCCTTATTTTTTGCTGCTGCAAAAGCGCTTGTGCTGATCACGCTGTTGCTCACAGGCGGCCAGCGCTTCATGCGCTGGTGGTTGTTATTGGTGGCACGGCGTCAAACGGAAGAGCTGTTTGCATTGAATGTTTTGTTGATCACGTTGGGGCTTGCTTGGCTCACAGAATTGGCAGGCCTGAGCCTTGCGCTGGGCGCATTTGTGGCGGGCATGTTAATTTCCGAAACAGAATTCAAGCACCGTGTTGAGGCAGACATCAAGCCTTTCCACGATATTTTGCTTGGCTTGTTTTTCATCACGATTGGCATGATGCTAGATTGGCGCATCATCTGGGATCGTTGGGGATTCGTTTTGTTCTTGGTCACTGTGCCGGTGGCCTTCAAGTTTGTCTTGATTGCGGCACTGACTCGAATGGGCGGTGCTACTGAAGGCATTTCTTTAAGGACCGGGCTTTACCTAGCTCAGGCTGGTGAGTTTGGATTTGTTTTGTTGACCCTGGGCAATCAAAACAACTTAATTCCCCCTGATTGGTTAAACCCTGTGTTGGCAAGCATGGTGCTTTCTATGATGGTCACCCCTTTCATCATCATGCGGGCCAATCAGTGGGTGATGAAATGGTCGGCTACAGATTGGCTGCAACAGTCGCTTGAGATGACGCAGTTGGCCCAAAAGAGCATCAACACAAAGAAGCACATCATCATTTGTGGCTATGGTCGATGTGGCCAAAATTTGGCCAAGCTTTTAAGGACCCAAGACATCCCTTACCTTGCACTCGATTTAGACCCCGACCGCGTCAACCGCGCATTAGCGCACGGCGACCAAGTGGCATATGGTGATGCCGCAAGATTGCAATCATTGATGGCCGTTGGCTTGGAGCGTGCCAGTGCTGTTGTCATCACCTACTTGGACAATGCCTCCGCCTTCAAGGTATTGGCATTGGCGAAAGAACATGCACCGCACGTGCCCGTGGTTGTCAGAACACAAGATGACCATGACTTGGCGAAATTTCAGGCTGCGGGCGCTTCAGAGGTGGTGCCAGAAACCATTGAGGGGTCGCTCATGCTGGCCACGCATGCGCTTGCGTTGGTGGGGGTGCCGATGAAACGCGTCATTCGAATGGTTCAAGCGCAACGTTTGCAACGCTATGAGCTGTTGCGTGAATTTGACCCTGGCGAAAAAGGCGAAGAAAAGTAGTTAAAAATTTCTATGGACTGCGCATCAGGGATTGCAAACATCACAGTTTTTTGCGGGCGCAACTTCTATTAGCGGATGTACTTCAGAGAAATTACAGTGCAGACAATTCCATTTTTCTGCCTTTGGAATACGCGTTGGCGTACTGCATATTTCACACGGCGCACCATTGAGCATCTCAGTTAAGCCATAACCCGGCAATTTGCAGTGAGGACAAAAGGATTGCAACAATGCAGATAGCTTTTCTGCCGTGTTTTGAATCGTTTGCATTCTGTTCGGGTTCATGTGTGCACGCATATCGGTCTCTAGCCATACCGATGCTGAAACTTTCAGCGCAGCGTGAATTCGATCGATCAATGTATTGGCGTCTTGGACGCCTTTTGCAAAAAAACTGTCTTGAGGCGTGCCAATGATGAGGCCATGAGATGGAAAACCAACCTTCTGTGCAAAGCTCAAAGCGTGATCGATCGAGTTTATTTTTTCGGAAGAAAAATTGGTTTCTGAAGAGCCAAAAATTGCATAAATGGCGTGTTCATGCAAGCGATCCCAAAGCGCAAGAACTTCTAAATTCCATGGCAGTAAATAAACTTGTGGATGAGGTCCAAACGATCCCTCGCTGCCTAAGCCGTATCGGCAGTTTGTGAGTTCGGTTGCCAGTTGTGCTTTTTTCAGGGCTGTTTGAACTTGCGTCAGCGGTCGATCAACCTCACCCGTGAAGGTGCCCAAAGAGTCAGTGTCAAAGTTGTCGACCACACGAATTATGTAGCCTTGCTTTAGCAAGACAGGTGCGACAACCGTTTCTTTGTGATGGCAGGTTAAAAAAGCAACTTCTTTTTGCATGGACAGGTCTTAATTGATGACCCATCTTGCCATAAAGTCATAAAAGGGGATGCCAAAAATGATGTTCAAGGGGAATGTCAGTCCGAGTGACAGACCCAGGTACAGAGAAGGCGAGGCTTCAGGAATGGCCAGTTTGAGTGCGGCTGGAACAGCAATGTAGGACGCACTGGCCGCCAAAACCATGAGCAGCAAACTGTCTCCCAATGACATTCCCAGGGCTTGGGCAAGCATCAAAGCAATGAAGCTGTGGGCGATGGGCCCCAGAATGGCGTAGGCAATTAAAAAGGGTGAATTGCCTTTTAAGTTGTGAAAATTTCTAGCGGCTGTCAGGCCCATGTCTAAAAGAAAGAACGCCAACATGCCCTTGAATAAATCGACAGAGAAGGGCGCCATCATGGCCTTGCCTTGATCGCCAGACAGCATGCCCACCAGCATGGCGCCCAACAAGAGTAACTGAGCGCCGTCTGTCAGCGACTCGTGCAGCGTTTGTTTCAGCGTATGAACATGTGGCACTGCGCTGATTTTTTTTCTGATGCCATTCACCCAAAAAACTGCTAACAAAATGGCGGGCGATTCCATGACGGCCATTGCCGCTGACATGTGGCCTGAATATGGAATTTTTTGACCATCTAAGTACTGCACAGTGGCCATGAAGGTCACCGCACTCACTGATCCGTAGGTTGCTGCAATGGCAGCAGCATCGAAGGGGCCGGTAATTCGTTTGAGAATTTGATAGCCCACAGCAGGAACTAAAAATGCCAAGAAAATGGCTGCACCTAAGCCCTTGGCGACATCTTGAGTTAGGCCCGATTGAGAAAGCGCAAAGCCACCCTTCAAGCCCAAGGCCATGAGCAGATAGAGGGAGAGAAACTTGGAGATCTGTTGAGGAATTTCCAAGTTGGATTTGATTAAGCCCGCGACGATGCCAAATATGAAAAAAAGAATGGCCGGGTCGAAGAAATTGTTAAGCACAGCGCGATCGTAAAGATTTTTATCAATCGGAAAAAGAAGATAATTTCGAATCAATAGTCTGGAATAAACTGAATATGAGCAGCCAATTCAATTACAAGCACCTTTATTACTTTTGGGTCGTTGCCAAAGAAGGCGGCATATCCAGAGCTGCCGAAAAGCTGGGCATGGCAGTGCAAACGGTCAGTGCGCAAGTCAGGGAATTGGAAAAGTCATTGGGCTACGGTCTTCTGAAACCCGCAGGTCGAGGCCTGGTCTTGACCGAAGCTGGCATTGCGGCCATGAAGCAAGCGGATCAAATTTTTCAGTTGGGTGAGGCGCTACCCACCAGAGTTAAAGACGCCGCAAGCGTCCCGGCTGTTCGCTTAACGGTGGGAATCTGCGACAGCCTACCCAAAATGGTGGCGCATCGACTTTTGCTCCCCGTCATTGGCGTTAAAAATTTAAAGCTAACTTGTTATGAAGGTCAGTTGGACGATCTGTTGGGTGACTTGGCTTTGCATCGACTGGATGTGGTCTTGTCAGACCGACCCGCATCATTCAATCCCAACATTAAGTTGTACAGCCATGCGCTGGGGGTGACAGACATTGCCTGGTACGGCAATTCAAAAATGGTGAAGGCAAGTCAGCGCAATTTCCCTAAATGCTTAGAAACTATTCCGGTCTTGTTGCCGACGGCGCACACGGCTGTCCGCGATCGATTGGACCACTGGTTTGAACAGCGCGCCATCAAGCCAAATATTGTGGGCGAATTTGAGGACAGTGCACTCTTAAAAACATTTGGCGCCAACGGCATGGGTGTGTTTCCGGCGGCCGAATGGGTGTATGCAGATTTAACAGCGCATTACGCTGTGCACCGTTTGGGCGCTTGCGAAGGAGTGAAAGAACATTTTTTTGCCATTGGTACAGAGCGTAAAGTTCAACACCCCCTGGTTCAACAATTGCTACAGCAAAAATTGTGAGCCAGAAGGGTGAATTTTTAAAGCGCTTGAATCAATCGGCCTCTGGTTTTGCAGTGCGAACACTCAATAGCATGGTAATTGCCAGAATACCCACCACAACGCCCAATGACACCATTACAGGAATTTTGTAAAAATCGATCAAGCACATTTTGGTACCAATGAACACCAAGATGACTGCCAGTCCGTAGTTCAGCAAATGGAACTTGTTGGCCACCGAAGCCAGCAAAAAGTACATGGCGCGCAAGCCCAGGATTGCAAAAACATTACTGGTTAAAACAATGAAGGGGTCGCTGGTAATCGCAAAGATTGCGGGAATAGAGTCAACTGCAAAAATGACATCGGTCAAAGCAATCAAACAAATGACCATGAACAAAGGTGTCGCCACTTTTTTGCCATTTTCAAGTGTCCAGAAATTTTCGCCATCGTAGTCTTTGCTAACTGGAATCATTTTTCGCAAAAGCTTAAGCGCAGGGTTGTCATCCAAGTCGGGTTCTTTACCAGCAGCCCACCACATCTTGATGCCGGTGAGAATTAAAAACGCACCAAACACATAAAGAATCCAATGGAATTCAGCCAGTAGCCAGCCCCCCACCAAAATCATGATGGTGCGCAAAACAATGGCACCGATGATGCCAATCATGAGCACCCTTTTTTGAAAGTGGGAGGGCACTGCAAAGTAGGTGAAGATCATCAAGAAGACGAAAATATTGTCGACGGCCAATGACTTTTCAATCAGGTAACCCGTTAAAAACTCAAGCGACTTGGTGTTGGCCAGTTCGGTGGACCCTGTGGTGTCTTTGATGGCCCACCAAAAAAGTCCATTGAACAAAAAGCTGAGGGCAATCCATACCAGGGACCAGTTCAATGCTTCTTTGACGCCAATTTCTTGAGCGCCTTGTTTGCGCAAGACAACAAAGTCAATGAACAAAGATGCCAGAACGATGACAACAAACGTGGCCCAAAGCCATAAAGGTGCGATGGTTTGCATACTTACCTTAATTGTGAAAATCCCTGATGGGAAAAAAGATGTGATGCAAAGTCTAATCTTATATGGTCAGTTTAAATTTGAATTAAATTGAATATTACTTCGTAAAAATAGGAATAATTGAAGCCCTTATTTGCCTAATAAAAACAGCACAGGTATGGCCAATCGATCAGCCCATACTCTTTCGTTGTGGCCTGTTCCCTCAAAGACCCGCGTTAAGAAATTGGCTTGAGAGCCGCTTTCAGAATAGCCTTTGTCGCGAATGATTTGATTGATGAAGTTTTGATAAGGCGCATACAAGGCATCCAGTTCAGTGGTGCCGTGGTCTTGGTAGATTTTGTTTGTTTGTGGATTGGCCAATTTGTCTCTCAAATAAATGTACGCAGCCAGTGGAATGTGAGAGTTGGGTTGGTGAATGCCCATCCAATGCGTTGAAAGGCCTGCAGCACCGCCAAAAACCGCTGGATACTCATTCAGTGCGTAGATAGAAATAAGCCCTCCCATGCTCGAGCCCATGATGGCTGTGTGGGCGGGGCCTTTGTGAGTTGGGTACTTCGTGTCGATGTAGGGCTTGAGCTCATCGACCAAAAAACGCAAATAGGCGTCGGATTGGGGTTTGTCCCTTAAGCCCTTTTGAATCAGCGTCTGTCTTGGCGCCTCTGGCATGTGAGGCAAAAACTTTTCTGGGAAATATTCACTGTGCCTAAACTGGCCGTTGTTCCATACGCCAACAATGATGGTGGGTGCCAATTGGCCCGACTTCATCAAGTGTGTGATGGTTTGGTCGGCGTTCCAAGCCTGCTTGTTCCAAGTGGTTTTGGCGTCAAAGAGCATTTGACCGTCATGCATGTAGAGCACATTGAAGCGTTGGCCTGACAATTTAATTTTTTCAAATTCGTCAGGCAGCCAAACATCGATATGACGTGCTTGGACATTTTTTGAAGGGAAATTTTCAAGCCGTTCAATTTTGCCGGACTGAGGCACAGGCAAAGGGGGCGTGCTTTGGGCAAAGACCTGCAAAGTTAAAAAAAACTGGCATAACAGCAGACTGAAAAAGTGTCTAGTCATTTTCTGAGACCGATTCAAGGGTTTAAAAATAATCATCAAGGGTATAAAAATACTCAGCAAAATGTTGCATGAATGCTATATAGCATTTATACTACATGCATGAGCCGCAACGAAGAAATACCAGTTTACAACCGCATTGCCCAGCAACGCGAGTTGTTGGGCATGTCTCGCCAGCAGCTGGCCGAGCTGGTGAGTGTGCATTATCAAACCATTGGTTATCTTGAGCGAGGCGAATACAGCCCCAGTTTGGTCTTGGCACTCAAAATTGCTGAAGTTTTGGGTCAAGACGTTCAAAGTTTGTTTTCAATCAAACCATTTCCGAAAGGCAAATGACATGAGCCAAAAGCCAGAGAAAAAGTTCTATTGGTCTACGGGTGTGACTCGAGACGAGGTTGTGAAAAGTTTGAATGACAGCCGTCATTCTGCATTGCATTCCCAAAGTAATCGGAGATGGCTGGTGTCTTTGACAGCGATTGCCTTGACCGTCATGGCCTTCACAACTTACATACCGCACCCTAAAGTTCGTTCCTACTTGGATATTCTCTTAATGGCCATTGTGTTGGTGGCTTATTTTCAATTGCGCAAATCTGTTCGCAATGTGGCAGATGCGCCCGACGAGTTGCTGGACGAAAGACAAATTTCGGTGCGTAATGCAGGTTACTTACACGCCTACCGTTACTTGGCCGCTATCGGTCTCCTGTATTTCTTAGTCTATTATTTCGTGAACCAAACTGAATTTTTCAAGTCAACCCTTGGATTGGAAAGTTCAAATTTGACGCAAGTGTTTTTTTCTTATTGCATGTGGGGAGCCTGCTTGCCCTCCATGGTTTTGGCTTGGTTGATGCCTTCTGAAAATCAAAATTAAGGTGACTCAAAAATGAAAAATTTATTTTCAAAAATCAAAGGATTTTTTCAACTGATCAATCAAGGACTTTTAAAAGTATCAGATTGGATGACAAAAGGTCTTCGAATTGCGTTGGTCTTGGGTGTTCTGTTGTACGCCGTGGGCATTGGTTGGGTGGTTTTGTACTCAGACAAAGTCAACTTAGAAGACCCAACAGTTTTGGTGCTCGATCTGAAGGGGGTCTTGGTAGAGGAGTCGCCTGGTGGCTTAAAAGACCAAGTTTTGGGTGAAATTCAAGGCAATGCCACTGAAACCATTCGCTTGCGCGACCTGGCCATGACCCTGGAGTTGGCCGCCAAAGACAAGCACATTGACCGCGTCTTGCTCAAGCTAGACAACTTCCAAGGTGGCGGTTTGGTCTCTCTCAGGGAAGCGGCCAGTGCCATTGAAAAATTCAAGGCCTCTGGTAAACCAGTTATCGCATGGTCGAGTATGTACGACCAGCGTCAATACTATTTGGCAGCACAAGCCAATCAAATTTTGGTTCATCCCTTGGGGGGTGTCCTCATTGAAGGATTTGGCCGTTCACGCAATTACTACAAAGATGCGCTGGACAAATTGGGCGTCAAAGCCAACCTCATTCGTGTTGGTCAATTCAAGTCTGCTGGCGAGCCCTATGTTTTGAATGCGCCATCAACTGAAGCTTTAAAAGCGGAAGCGCATGTGTACGACGCCATGTGGTCTTTGTACACACAAGGTGTTGAAAAAGCCCGTAATTTGCCGCAAGGCAGCGTTTCCCAAAACATTGCCAAATTGCCCGATGCCTTGGTCAATGTCAAAGGCAACACTTCGCAATTGGCTTTGGATTGGAAATGGGTCGACAAGTTACAAACCTTTGAAGCCTTGCGTGAAACGCTCATGAAGGAAGTTGGCAAGAACGAAGATATTCAATCTTTTAGGCAAGTCCATTGGAAAGACTATTTGCGTTCTGAAATTCAAAAAGTCAAAGGCGACCACATTGCTGTGATTGTTGCTCAGGGCGAAATTGGCGATGGCCGTGAACCCGCTGGCAAAGTGGGTGGCCTGTCCACTTCTGAGCTCATTCGAAAAGCCACAGAAGACAAAGAAGTTAAGGCAATCGTCCTTCGCGTCAATTCGCCTGGGGGCAGTGTTTATGGCTCCGAATTAATTCGCGATCAGTTACAAATTGCGCGAGACAAAGGCAAGCCTGTGATCATTTCTATGGGTGACCTTGCGGCTTCTGGTGGCTATTGGATTTCCATGGCGTCTGACTTGGTCATTGCTGATCCGGCCACCATCACAGGTTCTATTGGCGTGTTTGCCATGTTGCCAACAGGCGAAGGTTTGATGAGCAAAATTGGTGTCAATACGGGTGGCTATAAAACCACTTGGTTGGCAGGCGCCTACGATCCTAGGAAGTCACTCGATCCTCGCATTCAAACCATGGTTCAGTCCAGCATTGAAAACATTTACACAGACTTTATTGGCAAGGTATCTCAAACTCGCAAACTCGATTTGGCAAAGGTTGATGAATTGGCCCAAGGCCGCATCTGGACAGGCGCTCAAGCAGCTCAACATCAGTTGGTCGATCGTTTGGGCAGCTTCTCCGATGCCATTCAAGAGGCTCGTCAACGCGTGGCCAAATTGGAGGGCCAAACAGAAGCCAGTGCAAAAGACATGCCTTTTAAATATGCAGGCCCCAAAAAATCAGCCTTTGAAAAGATTGCGCAAAAATTCATAGGCCAAATCGGTTCGACTGAAGCAGACCAATCTGGCCTGTCGCAGTGGGTTCAATTGACCGGATTGGTGGGCAGCGAAGCTGTGTTGTTTCAAACGCTGGGGCAAGATTTGTCTTGGTTGCAAACGGTCATTGCAAAGCAGCAACCATTCGGTGCTGCGGCACATTGTTTGTGTGAAATCACACCCTAAATTCAACCCAAATTTGTTGGGTTTAATATGGCAAGTTAGAGTTGATAGAGCTTGATGGCGTTGAGACCAAGAATCAGTTCTTGGTCTTCGCCGCTGTAGTGCTCTATCTGCTTGAGACTGAACTCACGCCAACTTGCATAAGGCCCAGCCAGTTCCAAAACTGGCCAATCACTGCCCCAAATCAGTCTTTTTGGCGTCCAAATTTCAAGCAATGCTTGGCACCATGGACCCAAGGAGGTTACCGCGCTGCCTTTGCTTGCTTCAGTCCAGAGCCCCGACAGTTTGCACATAACCCGGTCTGCGTCGGTTTCTTGAGCGAGCTGTGCCATTGCATTTTTCCAACTCGGCAAATGGGCCAGTTCGATGATGGGCTTGGCGCCATGGTCGATGACCACTTTCAAATTCCGATGCGCACGAGTGACTTCCAAAATTCGTGAAATGTGAACAGGTTTGATGAGTGCGTCTAAAACCAAATTGTGCGCGGCCATGGCATTCAGGACGGGTTGAATTTTGGCTTGCAAAATCCAGTCGGCATCTTCAATGTCTTGCAACATGGGCCGAAGGCCCTTCAAAAGCGGTGATGCAGCGCATTGAACAACTTTTTCAACAGCGTCATCTGACAGCATGTCAATCCATCCCACCACCCCTTTGACCATGGGATGCGATTGGGCCTGTTCCAATAAAAACAGAGTTTCTTCAAATGTAGGCGCAGCTTGCACCAGTACGCCGCCCTTGATTTGGTCATTGCTTGCATGCTGAGCCCATTCACCCACTGTCACATCGCGGTAAATGGGAGAAAGCTCAGGCTTTAGCCAACCGTAATCACCACGATTCAATTGCCATGCATGAAAGTGCGCATCAATCATTGTTGGGTTCATTGGCTTAAAAATGCTTAAGGGGTTGGTGCTTCGTCTGGCAGCAGTTGGGCGTTTTTGAGTGCTTGCCAAAACTCGCTTGGAATCGACTCTTTTTCCGAGGTCCTTGACTCTGTCCATTCAATTTCAGAACGAACACCCAACATGACCAAGTGAGTGGCTGGATGTGCCAGTGCAAATTGCAAAGCAGCCGAGCGCAAGTTGACGTTATACACATCAGCAACATCTTGAATTTTCAATGCCTTTTGTCGCCATTCAGTAGTTGCTGGGGCATAGTTAAATGTGACATTTGAATCAGGTGTCAAACGCTTTGCCAAAATACCTGAGTTGTAAACACCACCCAATGCCAGCGCCACATTTCTTTCAATCAAGGTTGGCATGAGTTGCTGCAGTGCTCGCGTATCTAAGAGGGTGTAGCGACCTGCCAGCATCAGAGCGTCGATGTCTGCCTGCTTGAGGACCTCCAGTACAACTTGGTGATCGTTGACCCCCAAACCAATGTGCGTCAGCAAACCTTCTTGCTTGAGTTTTTTGAGTTCGGGCAAGCTTTCAGATATAAGCTGCTGAAATATTGAGGGGTAGTTTTCACCATGCGTGGCTTGGTCAATGTCGTGCAAATACACGGTATCGAGTTGTGACAGCCCCATTCGCATCAAACTGTCTTCAATACTTTTCCGAATGCCGGCACGAGAAAAATCCCAGTGCTGGACAAATGGGAGGCCATCCACATAGCTGAATTGCTCACTGGGAACGTGGGAGGCGGGGGTCAGCAGTCGGCCAACTTTTGAAGAAATTTTGAAGCTGCTGCGATATTTGGTTTTTAAAAAATCGCCCAAGCGTTTTTCTGACAAGCCATGCCCATAGTGGGGTGCTGTGTCAAAACTGCGGCATCCATCATCCCAAGCACGTTTTAAGACGGATTGCACTTCGTACTCGTTCATGGCCCTGAACAAGTTTCCTATTGGGGCACCGCCAAAGCCCAAGCGCGCTCCGTCGTTGCAATTGAAATAGGCGGTGGGTTGTTGCATGGTTGACTTTGTGAAATCAGATCCTAGAGGGCATTCAAACAAAAGAAAAGTGCTGTGTTTGATTCTCACTAACAAGGGTAATTACCAGTGAATGGCTACCATCTTAGCAACTAACATGTTAGTCATTCATGTTGAAGAACCTGTCACCCCTTCTCACGCCTTCCCTTCTTTTTGGGCTTTCCAAAATGGGGCATGGCGATTGGGTGGCCATTGTGGATGCCAACTTCCCAGCACACAGAGTCTCTGAACAAGCTGGTGCAGCGCTCATTGAAATGCCTGGATTAAGTTCCACGCAGGTCCTTGAAGCCATTTTGAATGTGTTTCCCGTAGACGTTTTTGAAAAACCCAGCAGTTTGACCATGCAGGTGGTCGGCGACGAAACTGCTGTGCCGGTGCCTGTTTCGGAATTTGGTCGTTTGCTGACTCAGCACGGCGAAAGCAATCCGGAATCCCTTGAGCGATTTGCCTTTTACGAATTGGCGCGATCGACCAGTGTCATTGTTCAAACCGGCGATTTGCGCAAATACGCCAATATCTTGCTTCGCAAGGGTGTCATTTCAGTTGATTGAAGCCATGAACTGCGCCCCACTCAAACAATCTTTGCGAGCGCGCGCCTACGAAAATTTTCGTCAGCAAATTCTCAAAGCCAATGTGGTGCCTGGCCAGTTTGTTTCACAGCGAGAACTCACGCAACTCTTAGACATGCCGCTGGGGGCAGTGCGTGAATTAATTCCCCGTTTAGAAGCGGAAGGTTTGTTGCGAACCGTACCTCAACGTGGTTTGCAAATTGCCCATGTAGATTTAAATTTGATCCACAACGCCTTTCAATTGCGTGCCATGTTGGAGCGTGAAGCTGCGCTGCATTTTGTCAAGGCGGCAAGCGATGCCGAACTGCAAGCAATCGAGCAATCTCATTTGGCCATCGTGGATGCTGCAACCAATGGCCCCATAACTGATGAATTGCTAACTGAGGCCACCTCCGTTGATTGGGGGCTCCATGATTTGATGATCGATACCTTGGGCAATGATTTAATTTCTCAAACATATCGCATCAACAGCTTGCGTGTTCGGCTGATTCACTTAGAGCGCTCTACGCTGTCGGCTGATATTTTGTTGCCAGCTATGCAAGAACATCTGAATTTAATTGCAGCGCTCAAGGCGCGCAATGACACTGCCGTGGCAGAGCACTTGGCTTTTCACATTCGAAGTGCGCATCAGCGTGTGCTGGGTCAAGATCGCAGGGTGCAAGCAAGCACATCCAATCAAGCGATGGGTCAGTCTATTTATTCTCAACCTCAAACGGAGTTCACTTGAGCATTCAAACTATCAACGCGCGCAATAGTTTCCAAGGCATTTGGCCAGCTATGCTAACGCCACTGGATGAAGCATTGAACATCGACCATGCCAAGTTGGCTGCGCATGCGCAGTCCTTATTGAAAGCCGGTTGCGGCGGCGTGACCATTTTTGGCACCACAGGCGAGGGCCCTTCTTTCTCGGTTCGAGAGCGCAAAGAAGCGCTTGAGCAACTCATTGCCAGCGGGTTTCCTGCAGACCGAATCATGGTCTCGACAAGCTGCGCTGCATTAGTGGAAACCACGGAACTGACACAACATGCTGTTGACCTCGGTGTTCATGGCTGTTTGGTTTTGCCACCATTCTTTTTCAAAGGTGTCAGCGATGAGGGCATCTTCAATGGTTACGTTCAAGTGATTGAAGGTGTCAACCGAAGCCAATGGCGTTTATACCTTTATCACATCCCCCAAGTGATTGGCGTGTCACTCTCGCATGATGTGATTCAGAAACTCATCAACAGGTACCCCAAACTCATTGTGGGCATCAAGGACAGTGCATGCGATCAGGCGCACTCCGTCAGTTTGGCCAAAGCCTTTATGCCGCCTTTAACGGTGTACGTGGGGTTCGAGCCAGACCTGATCACCATGGGTCCTCTGGGTAGCACAGGGGCCATCAGTGGCCTGGCCAATTTCATGCCCAGAGTGGTGCACCGTATGGTGCTGTCATCCCAAGATACCCATACAGCCAATGATGCAAATCGGGTTGACGATATGCTGGCCCTTTTAAAACCACATTCGTTGATGCCTGCTTTGAAAGGTGTCATGGCGGCCTTGAGCCATGATGTCAGTTGGTTGCGTGTAAGGTCACCGCTGGTGGCCATGACACCTGCTGCCTATACAGATTTTGCGAAACAAGTTGATGCCTTTAACATTGACTCACTTCACGAATAATCAAACTTTATCCACCCTAAGGAGACTCCTGTGAAAACTCAATCTATGATTCGTCGTCAAATTGTTGCTGCCTGTGCTTCTGCTGTTGCACTGTGTGGCGTGCTGGGTGTTAGCACTCAAGCTATGGCCCAAAACAAAATTCCCATGCGCATTTCAACGCCTGCCGTGCCAGACGATTGGCACGCCAAGATGTGGACTGTATTTAAAGAGAATCTTGACAAATCTTCTGCCAATCAATTTGATGTGCAAATCAATTTGAATGCATCTTTGTTCAAGCAAGGTACTGAACCCGCTGCCATGGCGCGTGGCAACTTAGAGTTGTCGTCAATTTCCGCATTTGACATTGCCAAGTTGGTGCCAGATTTCTCGATCTTTACGGCTGGTTATGTCATTCGTGATCCCTCACATCAACAAAAAGTTTTCAATGGCCCGATTGGTGAAAACTTGTTTAAAACAGTTTCTGAAAAAATGGACGTGACCATTTTGTCAACGGTGTATTTGGGCACACGTCAAGTCAACTTGCGAGATGTGCGCAACGTCAGAACACCTGCAGATTTGAAGGGCGTTAAGTTGCGCATGCCTGGTACCAAAGAGTGGTTGTTCTTGGGTGAAGCCTTGGGTGCAACAGCCACACCACTGGCTTTTGGCGAAGTTTATTTGGGTTTGAAAACTGGCACCATTGATGGCCAAGACAATCCTTTGCCAACAGTTCGTGCGGCCAAGTTTTACGAAGTCACCAAACAACTCGTTTTGACCAACCACCTGGTGGACGGCATTTTCATTGCCATCTCTAACAAAACTTGGAATGCACTCACACCAGCACAAAAGCAAAACGTCAAAGCAGCTGCTTTGGCCGCAGCGCAGTACAACAATGAAAACCGAATCAAAGAAGAAGGTCAAATCATTGACTTCTTCAAGAAAGAAGGTTTGCAAGTGACAACGCCTGACGTAGACGCCTTCCAGAAGTCGGTGCAAGACACTTATGCCAAATCCGATTACGCCAAGACATGGCCAACTGGCTTGTTGGACAGCATCAACAAGACCCGCTAATTTAAAGCGCAATGAAGTTGTTTAAGAAAGTCGCCGACGCGTTCGGCGGCCTCATTTTTCTTTGCTTGTTTGTGACTTTTTTAATCCAAATTGCAGCGCGATTTGGATTTAATCGACCCTTGCCTTGGACCGACGAATTGGCTGTCATTTTGTACATCTGGGCCATCTTGTGGGCGGCTGCATTCATGGTGCCCGAAAAAGAACAGGTGGTGTTTGATCTGATTTGGAACAGTACAAGCAAAGCGACGCGGCGGTGGATGCGCATTGTGGGCAACGCCATGATCGGTAGTTTGGCTTTGGTGGCCATACCGGCCAGTTGGGACTATGTTCATTTCATGGCGCGTGAATCGTCTCCTGTTTTGAGTATTTCTTTTCAATGGGTCTTCTTGCCGTTTGTGCTTTTGTTAATCGCGCTTGTTTTTAGAAGTGCATGGGGCATCTACGGCGCCATCAAAGGCCAAGGCCTAGACGATCAAGGAATTTCAGTATGACGATGGCACTTTGGGCCTTAGTGTCCGTGGTGGTGGTGGGCATGTTGCTTCGCATGCCCATAGGCTTTTCCATGTTGATGGCGGGTGTGGCTTATTTGTTGGTCAAAGGCCAAGACTTAGGGCTGGTTGCAGAACAGGTTAGTAACGGCCTCTACAACAGCTATGTCTTGTTGGCGGTGCCACTCTTTGTTTTTGCGGCCAACATCATGAATGCCGGCACGGTCAGCGAACGTATTTTTGATTTTTGTCGCATCTTGGTCGGTCGCATGCGAGGTGGTCTGGCGCAAGTTGATATTTTGGTCAGTGTTATTTTTTCTGGCATGAGTGGCAGTGCCATTGCCGATGCCGCTGGACCCGGTTTGGTCACCATCAAGCAAATGCTTAAAAAACCAGAATACACCCCTGGATTTGCCGGGGCTGTGGTGGTGGCCAGTGCCACGCTAGGACCCATCATTCCGCCGTCTATCCCCATGGTCATTTATGCACTTGTATCGGGTGCTTCTGTCGGTGCTTTGTTTTTAGGGGGTGTTGTACCAGGCTTGTTCATGACCATCCTGTTCATGACGGTGGTTCATTTCATTGCCACCAAGCGGAACATGCCGCGAGAAGATCCCATACCTTTGAAACAATGGCCTTCCATTATTTTCAGGGGTGCTTTGCCGCTTTCCATGCCTATTGTGTTGTTGGGTGGCATTTATTCTGGGGCATTTACGCCTACCGAAGCTGCCGCTGTTGCGGCGTTTCACGCACTCATCTTGGCAGCCTTTGTCTTTAGAGCTTTAAGTTGGCGCGCGTTTTGGGGTGTGGTTTTAGAGTCAACGCGTTCAAGCGCTGTCATCACCATCATTTTGGCGGGCTCGTTCATGCTCAATTTTGCATTTACCTCGGAGGGGGTGCCGCAGGCCATGGCCGCGTGGGTAGACAGTCTGCAGTTGAGCAAGTTGCAGTTCTTGTTCATGGTCAACGCTTTGTTTTTGATCTTGGGTTGTTTTCTAGATGTCTCAGTTTTGTTGTTGGTCTTTGTGCCGATGCTGCTGCCTGCGGCCAAATTATTGGGCGTTGATCTTGTTCACTTTGGGGTTCTGGTGGTCCTCAACATGATGATTGGTTTGATTCATCCTCCTTTTGGTATGTTGTTGTTTGTCATCAAGGCGCTCACGGGTATACCCATTGGCGACATGATGAAAGAAGGCTGGCTTTTCTTGGTCATGCTGCTAGGGTTGTTGGTGGCCATGACGGTGTTTCCTGAAATTGTTTTGTGGTTGCCTCAAACTATGGGGTATGGCGTTAAGGGCAGTGGCTAATGCTGGGCCATCGCCTTGAAGCCGGTCATCATCAGGCCGGTCATCAAGCCAGCACCGCTGTCAGTGTGGTCTGCGTTGCCAGCTGGAATGTTGACCTGATAGCCCACATCCCAGAACCTCTTCGACGCGGTCAAACCCAGTTGGCCACTGGCTTTGAAAGACAGCCCGGTGGCAAGGGCAGCAATGCCGCCATTGCGGCCGCCCGAATGGGGGCCAATGTGGGGCTGATTGCCAGAGTGGGCGGCGAAGACTTTGGTCAGATGGGTTTTGACTTGTGGCAGCGTGAAGGAATTGACACGTCTTTCGTTCAGCGTGCTGCCAATGAGACCAATGGCACAGCTCTCATCTTGGTGTATGCCGACGGCGATAATTCCATTGCGGTTTATCCAGGCGCTGGTGCAGGATTGACATCGGCGCATGTCGCCGGTGCTGGCGCCATGATCCAAGGTGCCAAAGTTGTCATGGCCTCCTGTGAAGTTCCGCTGACTGCAACACTGGCGGCGTTTCAGTTGGCCCGAGAGGCTGGGGTAATGACCTTGCTCAATCCCGCGCCAGCCATTGCCTTGCCGGACGAGCTTTGGCCGCTCGTTGATGTGCTCACGCCCAACGAGGAAGAACTCTTCAAGCTGGCCAACTGTCAGACCCCAGACCTGAGCATGGCGGCCAATCAATTGCTTCAAAAAGGCGTGGGTGCCGTGGTGGTGACTTTAGGCGACAAGGGTTGCGCCTTGTTTCGGCCTGGGCACGAGGGGCACTGGGTTGCTGGCCATGCTGTCACCGTGAAAGACACCATTGGTGCTGGCGACACCTTTACAGGTGCCTTGGCGGCCAATTTGTCCCAAGGTATTTCATGGCATGCGTCTTTACAGTCGGCCAATGCAGCAGCTGCACTGTCAACGCAAGCCCATGGCGCGGTCAGTGCTATGCCTCAAAAGGAACAAGTGGCGTCTTGGTTAGAGACGATAATGGCGTCTTAAAGGACATTTCAGTGATTGCAGAAAATGACTTATCAGACGCTTGAAGACTCAATTGGCAATACCCCCTTGGTGCGTTTGCAACGCATGGCAGCAGACCATTGCAAGGCAAAAAACAATGTGCTCCTAGGCAAACTGGAAGGCAACAATCCGGCTGGTTCGGTCAAAGACCGGCCCGCTTTGTCTATGATCAAGCGTGCTGAAGAGCGGGGCGAAATCAAACCAGGCGATACCCTCATTGAGGCCACTTCGGGCAATACCGGTATTGCACTGGCCATGGCTGCTGCCATCAAGGGCTATCGCATGATTTTGATCATGCCTGAAGACCTGTCCATTGAACGTGCGCAAACTATGAAAGCATTTGGCGCCGAACTCATCCTCACCCCAAAGAGCGGCGGTATGGAATACGCGCGTGATTTGGCGGAAAACATGTCGGTGCAGGGCAAGGGCCGAATCTTGGATCAATTTTCCAACCCAGACAATCCTCGCATTCATTACGAAACCACTGGCCCCGAAATTTGGGCTCAAACCGAAGGCCGCGTTACGCATTTTGTGAGTGCCATGGGCACCACTGGCACCATCACAGGTGTGTCGCAGTTCCTGAAGGAAAAAAATCCCAAGATTCAAATCATTGGAGCGCAGCCCAGCGAGGGCTCTCGCATTCCAGGCATTCGCAAGTGGCCCGAAGAATACTTGCCCAAAATCTACAACCCTGCCAATGTCGACGAACTGATTTATGTCAGCCAAGACGATGCAGAAGACACATGCCGACAGATGGCGCGAGAAGAAGGTTTGTTTGCAGGCGTATCGGCTGCAGGCGCCTGTTGGGTGGCGCAGCAAATTGCAGCCCGTGAGTCCAATGCCACCATCGTTTTCATTGTTTGCGATCGGGGCGACCGATATCTTTCTACAGGTGTATTTCCAGCATGATTGAATATCGTTTTTGCCCCTGCTGCGGTTCGCCTCTGGCATGGACACCGCAAATGGAAGACGGCGGTGAAAAACTGCGCCTGCGTTGTACGGCTTGTGATTTCACACATTGGAACAATCCTACGCCTGTATTGGCTGGCATTGTGCAGGTGGGCAATCAAATTTTGCTGGCGCGCAATGCTGCATGGTCGGGCCGAAAGTTCGCTCTCATCACAGGTTTCATGGAAGCTGGTGAGACGCCCGAAGAAGGTATTTCACGCGAAATTTTTGAAGAAACCAACCTGCAGGTCAGTGCCTTGAAACTCATTGGTGTTTATGACTTTCAGCGCATGAACCAAGTCATCATTGCTTACCATGCAATGGCCAGTGGCACCGTCAAGTTGTCGCCCGAATTGGCGGAGTACAAGATGTACAACTTTGACGAGTTGGTGTGTTGGCCAGCAGGCACAGGCTATGCTTTGGGCGATTGGCTGCGTACACAGGGCATTGAACCCAAGTTCATGACCTGGGAAGAGCGCGACGCTCAGGGCCGTGCAGCACCATAACTGACCCAGTCAATTCAGAGGAAAAAAATCAAATGAGTTTAGCGTTTGACATTGAACTAGACACCTGCGGCCTCAATTGCCCGCTGCCCATCTTGAAAGCCAAAAAATCTTTAACATCCATGACTTCAGGTCAAGTACTTAAAGTGATGGCCACTGACCCCGGTGCACTTCGTGACTTTGAAGCCTTTGCCAAACAAACAGGCAATGAATTGCTAGCCCAAGAAACCGAGGGCGATTGTTTTCACATTTGGATGAAACGGCGCTGAAGCATCCAAATCAGTGTATGAAGTTGGATGAGGATTTTCAAAGCTTAGAGACTGAGTGTCTTTAGGTAGGCCCTGAACGAATCACCCACTTGGGGATGCGCCAAAGCCAACTCAACTGTGGCCTCTAAGAAGCCTTCTTTGCTACCGCAATCGTAGCGTTTTCCTTCGTATTGGAAGGCGTACACCGCTTCACGCGACTTCAAGCGCGCAATGGCGTCTGTCAGTTGAATTTCGCCTCCGACGCCGGTCGGTTGATTTTTGATTTCGTCAAAAATACCTGGTGTCAAAATATAACGGCCAGCGACACCCATGCGAGAGGGTGCTTTGTCGGGTGATGGTTTTTCCACAATTTGTTCAACGCGTATGAGCTGTTTTCCAGCTGATTCGCCCGCCACAATGCCGTAGCGCTTGACGTGATCCAAAGGCACTTCTTGAACGGCCAGAATAGAGCGGCCTTGCTGTTCATAGGCCTTCACCATTTGCGTCAAAACAGAGGGGCCATCTTTCAGGCCCACCATCAAGTCATCGGCCAACAAAACCGCGAAGGGCTCACGACCCACCATGGCTTCAGCGCACAACACAGCATGTCCCAGTCCCAGAGAACGAGGCTGTCGAACATAAGCGCAAACCATGTCATCGGGTTGAACCGAGCGAACCAATTTGAGCAGTTCTTCTTTGTGTGCGCTCTCAAGTTCTGTTTCAAGTTCGTAGGCAGTGTCGAAGTGATCTTCAATGGCACGCTTGCTGCGGCCCGTGACAAAAATCATATGACGGATGCCCGCCGAGTAAGCCTCTTCGACAGCGTACTGAATGAGGGGTTTGTCGACAACCGGTAGCATTTCCTTGGGCGCTGCTTTGGTTGCGGGCAAAAATCGTGTTCCAAGTCCTGCAACTGGAAAAACCGCTTTGCGAATGCTGGGTGTCGTGCTCATGGCTTGATCTGCTTGGGTTAAGTCGTTCTAGAAAATAACACAAATTCTTGACAGCTTAATTTCAAGATTTTTGCGGGCTTGCTTCGAGTTGTGCCAGTTGGGCCTTCACTTTGGTCAAAGTGGCTTCAAAATCGGCCACTCGCTTGCGCTCTTGGTCAATGACCGCTGGCGGTGCTTTGGCCACAAAAGCTTCGTTGCTAAGTTTGCCATTGGCTTTGCCAATTTCGCCCTCTAAGCGGGCCACTTCTTTACTGAGCCTGATTTTTTCGGCGGCCACATCCACTTCCATGAACAAACACAGACGGGCTTCACCCACCACGGCCACTGGCGCTGCGGCAGCAGCCTTTGTCCATTCGGCTTCGTCGTCAAAAACTTTGACCTCGTTCAACTTGGCCAGAGCTTGCAACACAGGGCCGGCAGTCTTCATGAACTGCGCGTCTCCCAAGACATACAAGGGCAACTTGGTAGCAGGCGAGACGCTCATTTCACCTCGCAAATTGCGGCATGCATCCACCAAGGTTTTGAGTTTGGCAACGTGAGCTTCAGCTTGTTCGTCAATGCGTTCGGGTTGCGACACAGGGTAGGCCGCGATGCTGACGGAAGGACCTGCACGACCCGCCACCGGTGCCACTTTTTGCCACAACTCTTCTGAGATGAAAGGCGTGATGGGGTGAACCAAACGAAGAATGGTTTCTAAAGTACGAATGAGCGTACGGCGTGTGGCGCGTTGCTGAGATGCATCGCCGGTATTGATTTGCACTTTGGCAATTTCCAAATACCAATCGCAGAATTCGTTCCACACAAAGTCATAAATGACGTTGGCCACGTTGTCTAAACGGTACTCTGCGAAGCCTTTGGCCACATCGGCTTCCACGCGCTGAATTTTGGAGGAGATCCAACGATCGGCTTGGCTGAAAGTCATGTAGCCATGTGCAGGGCCGCCAACAGCACACTCTTCTTTGGTGTGCTCTTTGAGACCACAGTCTTGGCCTTCGCAGTTCATCAGCACAAAGCGCGTGGCGTTCCACAATTTGTTGCAGAAGTTGCGATAGCCTTCGCAGCGCTTGCTGTCAAAGTTGATGCTACGGCCCAAAGAGGCCAATGCAGCAAACGTGAAACGCAGGGCGTCTGCACCATAAGCTGGAATGCCATCGGGGAATTCTTTTTGTGTGTTCTTCCGAACTTGCGGTGCGGTCTCGGGTTTGCGCAAACCTTGTGAACGCTTTTCAAGCAAGGGCTCTAAGGCAATGCCATCAATCAAGTCCACGGGGTCGAGCACATTGCCTTCCGACTTGCTCATCTTCTTGCCTTGAGCATCGCGCACCAAGCCATGGATGTAGACATGTTTGAAAGGCACACGCCCCGTAAAGTGCGTGGTCATCATGATCATTCGGGCGACCCAGAAGAAGATGATGTCGTAGCCTGTGACCAATACAGAAGAGGGCAAGTACAGGTCGTAGTCTTGTGTTTGATTTGTGCCAGATGAGGCAACTGCTTCTGGCCAGCCCATCGTAGAGAAGGGAACCAGCGCAGAGGAATACCAAGTGTCTAAAACGTCTTCATCGCGTTTGAGTTTTTTCCCTGGCCCTTTGGCATCAGCTTGCGCTTGCGCTTCAGCTTCTGACTTGGCCACGTACACATGACCTTCTTCGTCGTACCAGGCGGGAATTTGATGGCCCCACCATAGCTGGCGAGAAATGCACCAGTCTTGGATGTTGTTCATCCATTGGTCATAGGTGTTGACCCAGTTTTCAGGCACAAAACTGACCTGCCCGGTGTGCACTGCATCAATGGCTTTTTGCGCAATGCTCTTGCCGGTGGGGTCTTGAGGGCTGACTTTGTTCACAGCCACAAACCACTGGTCTGTAAGCATGGGCTCAACCACTTGGCCCGTGCGTGCACAAATGGGCAGCATCAGTTTGTGGGGTTTGATTTCAATCAGCAGACCCTGTGCTTCCAAGTCTTTGATGACGGCCTTGCGCGCTACAAAGCGGTCCATGCCTTGATAGGCTTTGGG
>CANKXC010000004.1 GCA_947487355.1 Comamonadaceae bacterium
GTTTGGGGGATACACCACGGGGAATAACTCAAATGGCTTCCAGGCGTTGCACCACCTGGCCGAAATTGGCCCATGACGCCCGCCAACCGTTCAGCCCAATCGCTGGGCCGAAAAGTGCGTCCATCCAAGGTGATGCCTTGAATCATTATTTCTTTGGCGGTGTTTGAAACCATCGATCAGAGGTTGTGAAATTGTTAAAGCGAACAAGCAGGATCACCGCCATGCCGCATTGCCCAAGAATTGTATCTTATATAAGACTTAACACCCAATTTCTGGCTCTAAAATCTACCCTCAGCGGCCCTTTCGTTGGGCCAATTTCTTTTTGACAGGAGATCTTTGTATGTCCACTTTCATTGAAGCCACTTCGCCGCACACCATGAACACCTATGGCCGATTGCCCATCGCCATGAGTCATGGTCAAGGTTGCCGCCTGTGGGATGTCAATGGCAAAGTTTATTTGGACGCCTTGGGCGGCATTGCAGTCAATACGCTTGGACATAACCACGCCGAATTAGTCCCTGCACTTCAAGATCAGTTGAGCAAAATCATCCACAGCTGCAACTACTACCACGTGCCCAATCAAGAAAAATTGGCGGCCAAGTTGGTTGAACTCTCCGGCATGACCAATGTCTTCTTTTGCAGCACTGGACTTGAAGCCAATGAAGCGGCCATTAAATTGGCGCGCAAGTTTGGACACAATAAAGGCATTGATAAACCCGAGATTGTTGTTTACGAGAAAGCTTTTCACGGCCGGAGCATCGCCACACTGAGCGCAACTGGCAACACCAAAATTCAAGAAGGTTTTGGGCCCTTAGTGGAAGGCTTTGTGCGCGTTCCTGTCAACAACATTGAAGCATTGAGAAAAGCCACCGACAACAACCCCAACGTGGTTGCAGTTTTTTTCGAGACCATCCAAGGCGAAGGTGGCGTCAATCCTATGCACATGGATTACTTGCGCGACGTTCGCAAACTTTGTGATGAAAAAGATTGGCTCATGATGATCGACGAAGTGCAGTGTGGCATGGGCCGCACAGGCAAATGGTTTGCCCATCAGTGGGCCGGCATCAAAGCGGACGTCATGCCTTTGGCCAAGGGCTTGGGCTCTGGGGTTCCCATTGCAGCTGTAGTGGCTGGCCCCAAAGCAGCCCAAATTTTTCAACCAGGCAATCATGGAACAACTTTTGGCGGCAACCCCTTGGCCATGCGCGCTGGTGTCGAAACCATTCGCATCATGGAAAAAGACGGCTTGCTTGAAAACGCGGCAACCGTTGGTGCGCATCTCAAAGCGCGTTTAGAGGCGGGACTGGCAGGCGTTCAAGGCATCAAAGAAATTCGTGGCCAAGGACTGATGCTGGGCATTGAACTGACCAAGCCGTGCAGCGCGCTCACACAACGCGCCGCCGATGCAGGGTTGTTGATCAGCGTCACGGCAGACAGCGTCATCCGCATGGTCCCTCCGCTCATCCTGACGCAAGCAGAAGCCGATGAAATTGCAGACATTTTGTTGCCCTTGATTAAGACTTATTTATCGGAGCAAAACTAATGGCCACTCAAGCGCAGCCGCAAGCTTTGCAGCACTATTTGCAATTCACAGACTTGAGCGCTGAAGATTACGCACACATTTTCAAACGTGCCGCCTTCATCAAAGCCAAGTTCAAGGCCTATGAAAAATATCAACCGCTGACCGACCGCACATTGGCCATGATTTTTGAAAAAGCTTCCACACGAACGCGTGTGAGCTTTGAAGCGGGCATGTACCAAATGGGAGGCTCAGTGGTTCACCTCACCACCGGTGACAGCCAATTGGGACGCGCAGAACCGATTGAAGACAGCGCGCGCGTCATCAGTCGCATGGTCGACTTGGTCATGATTCGAACCTATGGCCAAGACAAGATTGAAAAGTTTGCAGCGCACTCGCGCGTGCCCGTCATCAATGGTTTAACCAACGAATTTCACCCTTGTCAAATTTTGGCAGACATCTTCACTTACATCGAACACCGGGGCTCAATCGAAGGTAAAACAGTTGCGTGGGTGGGTGATGGCAACAACATGGCCAACACTTGGCTCCAAGCGGCAGATTTGCTTGGATTTAAAGTCAACTTGAGTACGCCCAGTGGCTATGAAGTTGACCCTTCAGTGGTTGGCGTTCGAAGCGCAGCAAGTACCCAATTTTTCAAAGATCCCATGCAGGCCTGTGAAGGCGCCGATTTGGTCACCACAGATGTATGGACCAGCATGGGCTACGAAGCAGAAAATGAAGCGCGCAAGAAAGCCTTTGCCGACTGGTGCGTCGATGAAGACATGATGAAAGTTGCAAAACCCGACGCGCTTTTCATGCATTGCTTGCCCGCCCATCGCGGCGAAGAGGTGAGCGCAGAAGTCATTGACGGCCCTCAATCAGTGGTTTGGGATGAGGCTGAAAATAGAATGCACGCCCAAAAGGCCTTGATGGAATTTTTGTTGCTAGGCAAGGTCTAAGGGCCTGCGTAAAGCCAAGGCACATCCATCAAGGACTCCCCCATCAGGCGCATGGCCAGATCTCGGCCCCATCGCATGGGGCCTTGCATGTGAAAGATTCGCCCATTTCGAATTGAACGCGCTTGAACCCTTGCGTTGCGAGCCCATCGCATTTGCGCATACAACTGCCAACGTGCATTGAGCGGCAAATCTACTTGAGCCCAACACACAGCCAGCGCTGCGGCATCCTCGATGGCCATGCCAGCGCCTTGTGCCAAAAAGGGACGCATGGGATGTGCTGCATCGCCAAGCAAAGCAATTCTGCCTTTGGCCATTTGGCTTGCACTTACCAATGGAGGTCGGTCACAGATTGGCCATCGTCGCCAAGCAGGCACGGCTTCCAGAACATCTTTCAAGTGAGGGTGAAGAACCCCCAAAGCTTCAAATAATTCTTCTTGGTTTGCATCATGGTCCCAGTCTTTCAACGACTCAGGCAACTGACCTGGCGCAATGACAACCATGTTCAAAAATTCGCCACCTCTTACTGGGTACAACACAGCATGCATGCGAGAACCCACCCAGACCATCACGTCTTGTTGCCGAAGAGCTTCGGGCAACAGACGCATTGGCAAAAGCGCTCTGTAGGCAACCAAGCCCGTCACCCGTGGCGGCGTATTGGTCAATACATAATTTCTAGTGTCGCTCCACAAGCCATCAGCACCGACCATTGCTGGCGATTTGATCGCTTCTATTTGGCCCGTTTGAATATCACGAACTTGGACGCTGATACCGTCATGAATCTCTTGCAATGAATCGACTTGGCTTTGAAGCTTCAACTCAGCCAGACCATCGTTCAAGACTTTCTGAAGCAGAACATGATGCAAGTCAGCACGATGCACCGTGACATAGGGCGCACCATATTTTTCAAGACTTCTTTGACCTAATGTCAAAGTGCCCAAAGTCTGTCCCGAGACCGCATCCCTAACCTGGAGGCTTTGCGGCACAAAGGTAAATTCATTGAGGGCTTTTTCCAAGCCCCAAGAAAACAAAGTACGGGTGACATTGGGACCCATTTGAATGCCAGCGCCCACCTCACTGAACTGTGTTGCGCGCTCAAGCAATAATGGCTTAGCGCCTTTTTGTGCGCACGCCAATGCAGCGGCCAAACCGCCAATACCGCCACCCACAATTAACATTGAGTTTTCCACTTTGTCCATTTTGCAGCGAACTCTCTCAACACCCTAAGTTAGGCAATAAAAAAGCCCAAAAGACAGACATCTTTTGGGCTTTTGCTCTGAGGTTCTTGGCTCAGATTAGGCGGCAACACCTTTGGCCACTTCTGCGTACTCTTCAATTTTGTCGAAGTTCATGTACTTGTAGATCTGGCTTCCGTCCTTGTTAATTTCGGTCATGCTAGATTGGTACTCTTCAATCGTCGGAATGCGGCCCAGTTTGGAACTGATGGCCGCAACTTCTGCCGATGCCAAAAACACATTGGTGTTTTTACCCAAACGGTTGGGGAAGTTACGTGTTGAAGTTGACACCACAGTTGCACCCTCACGAACTTGCGCTTGGTTGCCCATGCACAAGGAGCAGCCTGGCATTTCGGTACGGGCACCTGCAGCGCCAAACACGCCGTAGTGGCCTTCTTTGGTGAGTTCTGCCGCGTCCATTTTGGTTGGAGGTGCAACCCACAACTTGACAGGAATGTCACGACGACCTTCGAGCAACTTAGAAGCGGCACGGAAGTGGCCAATGTTGGTCATGCAAGAGCCAATGAACACTTCGTCAATTTTGGTACCAGCAACTTCAGACATCAGTTTGGCATCGTCTGGGTCGTTAGGACAGCACAAGACGGGCTCTTTCAACTGGTCCATGTCAATCTCGAGCACGTGTGCATATTCTGCGTCAGCGTCGGCTTGAAGCAAGTTGGGGTTGGCCAACCAAGCTTCAACCGCCTTGATGCGACGCTCAAGTGCGCGCTTGTCGTTGTAGCCCTCGGCAATCATGTTTTTCATCAAAACGATGTTGGAGTTGAGGTACTCTTTGATGGGCTCAGGATTGAGTTTGACTGTGCAACCTGCTGCTGAACGCTCGGCGGATGCATCAGACAATTCAAATGCTTGTTCAACCTTCAGATCTGGCAAGCCTTCAATCTCCAAAATACGACCAGAGAATTCGTTGATCTTGCCGGACTTGGCAACGGTCAACAAACCCGCTTTGATGGCGTAGTAAGGAATGGCATGAACCAAATCGCGCAAGGTAATGCCGGGTTGCATCTTGCCTTTGAAACGGACCAAGACAGACTCGGGCATGTCCAAGGGCATGACGCCTGTGGCCGCACCAAACGCTACCAAGCCTGAGCCAGCGGGGAAAGAAATACCGATGGGGAAACGTGTGTGGGAATCGCCACCGGTGCCCACGGTATCGGGCAACAACAAACGGTTCAACCAGCTGTGGATCACGCCGTCACCTGGTTTCAAAGAAACACCACCGCGGTTACTGATGAATGCAGGCAATTCGTGATGCGTTTTGACGTCCACTTTTTTGGGATAAGCGGCTGTGTGGCAGAACGATTGCATCACCATGTCTGCAGAGAAGCCCAAACAGGCCAAGTCTTTCAACTCATCACGCGTCATGGGACCCGTCGTGTCTTGTGAACCGACAGTGGTCATTTTGGGCTCGCAATAGACGCCTGGACGAACGCCCTGACCTTCGGGCAAGCCACAAGCACGACCCACCATTTTTTGGGCCAATGTAAAACCGGCCTTGGTGCTAGCGGGAACTTTGGGCAAGCGGAACAATGTGGAAGTAGGCAAGCCCAAAAAGTCACGCGCCTTGGCTGTGAGTGAACGACCAATGATCAGATTGATACGGCCGCCGGCGCGCACTTCGTCAAACAAAACTTCACTCTTGAGTTCGAAGGTAGCGATGGTTTCGCCATTTTTCAAAATTTTGCCGTCGTAAGGCAAGACATCAATCACATCACCCATTTCCAATTTGGAGACATCGACTTCAATGGGCAAAGCACCAGAGTCTTCTTGTGTGTTGAAGAAAATAGGCGCAATTTTGCCACCCAAGGTGACGCCACCAAAGCGCTTGTTGGGGACAAAAGGAATGTCTTCGCCAAAGCCCCAGATGATGCTGTTGGTGGCAGATTTGCGGGAAGAACCTGTGCCCACCACATCGCCCACATAGGCCACCAAGTGACCTTTTTTCTTCAGCTCTTCAATGAAAGCCATGGGGCCACGCTTGCCGTCTTCTTCTGGTTTGAAGGCCGCATCAGGACGCGTATTTTTCAACATGGCCAAATAGTGCAATGGAATGTCGGGGCGACTCCATGCATCGGGTGCGGGGGACAAATCATCTGTGTTGGTTTCGCCTGGCACTTTGAACACAGAGACCGTCATTTTCTGGGCCACTTCAGGCCGTGAAGTGAACCATTCGGCATCGGCCCAGCTCTTAACAACAGCTGTAGCGTTGGCATTGCCTGCTTTGGACTTCTCGGCCACATCGTGGAAGAAGTCAAACATCAACAATGTCTTTTTGAGGGCTTCAGCAGCCACTGTGCCAACTTCTTTGTCATCGAGCAAATCAATCAAGGGCTTCACGTTGTAGCCACCGACCATGGTGCCCAATAGTTGCGTGGCTTTGGATTTGTCGATCAGTGCAATTTTGACATCGCCATGTGCAACTGCTGACAAGAAGGAAGCCTTGACCTTGGCCGCATCGTCGACACCAGGCGGCACGCGGTACGTTAACAATTCCAATAAAAATGCGTCTTCACCTTGAGGTGGATTTTTGATGAGTTCAATTAACTCAGCGGTTTGTGGCGCATCCAAAGGCAGTGGGGGAATTCCCAGAGCTGCGCGTTCTGCGACATGATCACGATAGGCTTTCAACATTTTTTCTCTCCTGTCAAACGAATTAACTGTAAAAATAAATCTTAAAAAATGAAGTCAACGAGGCGCTGAAGTTGGCGCGGTATTGACATCAATCAAAGGTGGCGGCGGATTCAGTTTCATTTCATTGGCAAATGCCACTTGATCGGGGTGCGCGCATTCATCCGCCAAACGACGTCCATTTTTCTGGTCCATCAGCATCGATTTGTTGGCCAGTTGAAGCCAAACGGCGCCAGCTTTTTCGTCCTCTAAACGGATGGCCCCCGTAGTGGTGGCAACTGGTTTCATTCGGTACTTGTAGCCCTTGCCCTGAAGGTTGAAGTAGCCGGGTGATTTTTCATCGGCAGTCATGCTGACAACTGCACCCAACTCACATGGCAAATTACCAACATGCACTTTGTCAGCGATTTGCAGCTCATGGGCTGCAAGCTCAGGTTGAACGGGCGCTTTGTTTGAATTTTGTTTGGACGCTTCAGCTTTTTGATTGGTTTTGGCAGCGGCCTTTGCTTGTGCTTTTTGAGTCTGTGTATTTGTACCAGACTGCCCTTGAGCCATAGAGCCACTGAACGCCAAGATTGAAACCAACAAGGAGGCGAATAAAAATTTCAGACGGCGCATGCATACTCCTCAAAATATTTCAGAGCAGACTCTGGCATGGCACGTCCTGTGTGATGAGCGCGCTCTAACACTTGCCAAAAGAATCGATAGCTGGCGCGATCATGCAATTGTCCCGCATGACTGACAGGCGCCCAATTGGCGCGCTCTGCAGCTTCAATCAGGCTTGCAGCATTTTCAATTTCAGACGACGAAGGCGCAAAGGCTTCAATCAGCGGCCTAATTTGACTAGGGTGAATACTCCACATCCTGGTAAATCCAAGTTCACGCGAGGCTTTGGTGGCAGCTGTTTTGATGGCTTCTAAATCGCTGAATTCTGTAACGACACAGTGCGCAGGAACTTTGCCATGGGCATGACACGCGCTGGCAATTTCAAGCTTGGCCCGAAGCACCAAGGGATGTGTGAATTGGCCTTGAACGCCCATACCACTTGCGGGTATGGCACCCCCATGTGCCGACACAAAATCCATGAGGCCAAAACTGAGTGACTGAACGCGAGGGTGTGCGGCTATTTCAAAAGCATGATGCACAGCAGTGGGCGATTCAATTAAGACATGCAGAGGCAGCTGCTTGGCACCCACCTGGTCAATGAACTTGACTGCTGTTTCTACGTCTTGAACAGACTCAACTTTGGGAACCATGACGTGCTTCAAGTTGGCATGGCAATGGGTCAAAATTAATGCAACATCTTCGGCAAATGAAGGATGATCAACGGCGTGAACTCGAACCGCAATTCGAGCATTTTGTGGTGCACTCAACGCTATTTCTTTGACCAAATGGGCGTGCTCTATTTCACCGCCCACTGGTGCGCCGTCTTCGCAATCGAGTGTGACATCAAAGACACAGGTGCCAAACTCTTGCGTCATCTCGGCTTGCAGCTGCAAGCTTTTGCGCATCCGCACTTCAACACCACTGTAGTGATCACAAACAGGCAAGACCATGCTTGCTGCTTGTGAGCCCAACAAAATGTCGCGCGGATGCTTCACAAAAGTGACAGTTGATTAGACCAAGTGCGCTACGCCGGCTTGCTCGTCTGTCAACTCTTTCAAAGTTTTGTCGATGCAGGCTTGGCTGAACACATCAATTTCCAAACCTTCCACCACTTTGTATTCGCCATTGGCGCATGTCACGGGGAAGCCGAACATGACGTCTTTGGGAATACCGTACCAACCTTGTGAAGGAATGCCCATGGTGACCCAGTGGCCGTTGGTGCCCAAGGCCCAGTCGCGCATGTGATCGATGGCGGCGTTGGCAGCAGAGGCCGCAGAAGACAAGCCACGCGCTTCAATGATGGCTGCGCCGCGTTTGCCAACTGTTGGCAAGAACACATTGGCATTCCAATCCTGATCGTTGATCATGGTCTTGACGGATTCGCCGTTGATGGTGGCAAAACGGTAATCGGCGTACATAGTGGGAGAGTGGTTGCCCCAAACGCACAATTTCTGAATGTCGGCAACAGCTTTGCCTGTTTTGGCAGCAATTTGTGAGGCGGCGCGGTTGTGGTCCAAGCGCAGCATGGCAGTGAAATTGCCAGGGTTCAGATCGGGGGCGCTCTTCATTGCAATGTAGGCGTTGGTATTGGCAGGGTTGCCCACCACCAAAACTTTAACATTGCGTGAAGCGACGGCGTTCAAAGCCTTGCCTTGGGCTGTAAAAATAGCGCCGTTGATAGCGAGCAACTCGGCACGCTCCATGCCGGGGCCGCGGGGACGTGAACCGACCAACAATGCGTAATCGGTGTCTTTGAAAGCTGTCATGGGATCGGAATGGGCTTCCATGCCTGCGAGCAATGGGAATGCGCAGTCGTCCAATTCCATCATGACGCCCTTCAGGGCTTTCTGTGCTTTTTCATCAGGGATTTCAAGCAATTGCAAGATCACGGGTTGATCTTTGCCCAACATTTCGCCCGAAGCGATGCGAAACAACAATGCATACCCAATTTGACCAGCGGCTCCTGTGACGGCAACGCGAACGGGCTTTTTGCTCATGGTGTGAACTCCAGATAGTGATAAGAAAACGAACTTCGCCAACCCCATCCCGACATTCACTGCCGGCCAGGTCATCTGAAATCATCAGATGGGTGCACACAATGAATGTGCACGGGCAAACAGCTTTCGAGTGTACTCGCGAAAACCCTCCAAAGTCAATTTGTCTTATGTCTTATATAAGATATCATTGCCCTACTTTAATGTCCGCCCATTCAAGGGCAAGAGTCATGACATCCCAAGTTTTTTCTGCTGATTCATCTGATTTCCAAGACGCCGCACTTGCGCCGGCTTTCAGTCCTTTGTACCAACAAATCAAAGGCTTAATTCTTCAAGGCTTGCAATCTGGCGAATGGAAGCCCGGCGAGGGCATTCCAAGCGAAATGGAACTGGCGGCGCGCTACCGCGTGAGTCAGGGAACAGTCAGAAAAGCCATCGATGAGTTGGCGAACAACCATTTGCTAATTCGGCGCCAAGGCAAAGGAACTTTCGTTGCCACCCACGCCGAACAACAAATTCAATACCGATTTTTAAAACTCATGCCCGATTTGGGTGATCCCAAAATCGAGGGGCCAGCCCAAAGAAAAATCATCGACTGTAAAAAACTCAGGGCCAATGCAGACATTGCCCGGGCTTTGGCCATCCGATCAGGTGACGCCGTTCTTCAAGTCAGGCGTGTTCTGTCTTTTGCAGGGTCGCCCACCATTTTGGAAGACCTTTGGCTTCCCGGCACACCCTTCAAGGGTCTGACTGCCGAGCGCTTAAGTGAGTACGATGGACCCATGTATGCCATGTTTGAAGCTGAATTTGGTGTCCGCATGGTGAAGGCTGAGGAAAAAATCAAAGCGGTGATGCCCGATAGCGCCCAATGCAAACTCCTCGAAATCAAATCAAACACACCCCTATTGAGCGTCGAGAGACTGGCTTTTACCTACAACGACACACCGATGGAATTGCGCAGAGGGTTCTATGTCACTGATACCCACCATTACCACAACGACCTAAATTGACACCTTCGCGACTAAAAATGAGGTTTAAAAAACTGTTTTTTAATTAGTTCTTGAAATTCTCATGTCAGTTTGTTGCGTTGCAATAGAATTCGCGCACTGCAGTCAAAAATTTCAGTGAAGTTACCAAAGAGGAATTAACAAAATGACCGAAACTGCCCGCAAGAGGCCTGAATTTCGCAACATCAATGCAATCAGTGACTTGCCCACTTATCGACTGCCGGCAGCCGGCTGGGTATCTATCTTGCACCGCGTCAGTGGCGCACTGATGTTCCTGTTGATGCCATTCATCATTTGGATGTTTGACAACTCAATTTCTTCTGAGCTTTCTTTTGCTACTTTTGCCGCCGCTTTCAATGTCGGACTGGGCTTTGTACCTGGCTGGTTCATGAAGCTGGTCGCGCTGGCCATCATTTGGGCCTACCTTCACCACTTCATCGCAGGCATTCGTCATTTGTACATGGACATCAACCATGCTGTGACCAAAGAATTTGGCAAATCATCTGCCATTGTGACTCTGGTCTTGAGCCTAGGACTAACGGTAGTTCTTGGCGCCAAATTGTTTGGCCTTTACTAATAGGAGCTTACCCATATGTCAGTCAATTACGGCTCCAAACGCGTTGTTGTAGGCGCGCATTACGGTATTCGCGACTGGTTGGCTCAACGCGTGACAGCCACGCTCATGGCCGCTTTCACCGTTGTGGTTTTGGCCCAAGTCATTTTCACCACTGGCCCCATTGGTTATGAAGAATGGGCGGGCATTTTTGCAGCCCAATGGATGAAATTCTTGACCTTCACCACCATCGTCGCCCTCCTCTATCACGCATGGATTGGCATTCGCGACATTTGGATGGATTACGTCAAACCCCCAGGTGTGCGTCTTGTGTTGCATGTGGCCTCTTTGGTTTGGCTCATTGGCTGCGCTGGATGGTCTGTGCAAGCCCTGTGGCGTCTCTGATTGAGACAAGCACCAATCACAGGCTTTGAACTTCAACCCCGTATTACAAGATTTCAATCAACATGACTTACACCAAAGACAACATCGCTACGCGCAAATTTGACGTTGTGATTGTCGGCGCAGGCGGCTCTGGCATGCGCGCATCATTGCAACTGGCCCGTGCCGGTTTAAACGTGGCCGTTCTCTCCAAAGTGTTTCCAACTCGCTCACACACTGTGGCAGCGCAAGGCGGCATTGGCGCTTCATTGGGCAACATGTCCGATGACAACTGGCACTACCACTTCTACGACACCATCAAGGGCTCAGACTGGCTGGGCGACCAAGACGCCATTGAGTTCATGTGCCGTGAAGCACCCAAGGTGGTTTACGATTTAGAGCACATGGGCATGCCTTTCGACCGCAATCCCGATGGCACCATTTACCAACGTCCTTTTGGCGGCCACACCGCCAACTATGGCGAAAAACCCGTTCAACGTGCTTGCGCAGCAGCCGACCGTACCGGTCACGCCATGTTGCACACCTTGTACCAACAAAACGTCAAAGCCAAAACCAGTTTCTTTGTAGAGTGGATGGCGCTTGATTTGATCCGCGACGCCGAAGGTGACGTGGTGGGCGTGACAGCCCTCGAAATGGAAACCGGTGACTTGCACATCTTGCACGCCAAGACCGTTTTGTTAGCCACCGGCGGTGCTGGCCGTATCTTTGCAGCCTCAACCAACGCCTTCATCAACACGGGTGATGGCTTGGGCATGGCAGCGCGTGCTGGCATTCCTTTGGAAGACATGGAGTTCTGGCAATTCCACCCCACGGGCGTGGCCGGTGCAGGTGTGTTACTCACAGAAGGTTGTCGCGGTGAAGGCGCTATTTTGCTGAACAGCAATGGCGAACGCTTCATGGAACGCTATGCCCCCACTTTGAAAGATCTGGCACCGCGCGACTTTGTGTCCCGCTCTATGGACCAAGAAATCAAAGAAGGCCGCGGCTGCGGCCCCAACAAAGACTATGTGCTTTTGAAACTGGACCACTTGGGTGCAGAAACCATTCACAAGCGCTTGCCTTCCGTGTACGAAATTGGCGTCAACTTTGCCAACGTCGACATCACCAAAGAGCCTATTCCTGTGGTGCCAACCATCCACTATCAGATGGGCGGTATTCCTACGAACGTGCATGGCCAAGTGGTTACACAAACTGCCAGCAGCCACAATGCCGTGGTCAATGGTTTGTACGCTGTGGGCGAATGCTCTTGCGTCAGCGTTCACGGTGCCAACCGCTTGGGCACCAACTCATTGCTCGACTTGCTGGTGTTTGGCCGTGCCGCAGGCAACCACATTGTCGACTTTGCCAGCAAAACCAAATCGCACAAAGATTTGCCCAAAGATGCGGCCGACTTCACCTTGGCCCGCCTCAATCGCTTGGAAGGCCGCAAAGGCGAATACGCGCAAGACGTGGCCAACGACATGCGTGCTTCAATGCAAAAACACGCTGCTGTGTTCCGCACACAAGCCAGCATGGACGAAGGTGTACAAAAGATTGCCGACATTCGTGAGCGCGTCAATGCCATCGCATTGACAGACACTTCTAAAGTCTTCAATACAGCGCGCATTGAAGCCCTAGAAGTTGAAAACTTGATCGAGTGCGCTCAAGCCACCATGGTGTCTGCTGCCGCTCGCAGAGAATGCCGTGGCGCGCACACTGTCAGTGACTATGAGCGTCCTGCAGATGACCCCATAGCACCATTGGGTCGCGACGATGCCAACTGGATGAAGCACACCTTGTGGCACAGCGACACCAACAGCCTGAGCTACAAACCCGTCAACTTGAAACCGCTGACAGTGGACTCTGTGCCACCCAAAGTCCGGACGTTCTAAATTACTGAAGGTTGAATCATGACATTACGTACATTTGAAATCTATCGCTACGATCCAGACAAGGATGCAAAGCCCTACATGCAAACCATTCAGGTTGAGTTGGATGGTCACGAGCGCATGTTGTTAGACGCTTTGATGAAGCTCAAAAAAGTAGACCCTACTTTGTCATTCCGCCGCTCATGCCGCGAAGGCGTTTGCGGCTCGGATGCCATGAACATCAACGGCAAAAACGGTTTGGCTTGCCTTACCAACATGTTGACCTTGCCAGGCAAAATTGTTTTGAAGCCCCTGCCCGGTCTGCCCGTGGTGCGCGACTTGATCGTCGACATGACGCAGTTCTTCAAACAATACAACTCCATCAAGCCTTACTTGATCAACGACACCATTCCGCCCGAAAAAGAGCGTTTGCAAAGCCCTGAAGAGCGTGAAGAGTTGAATGGTTTGTACGAGTGCATTTTGTGCGCCAGCTGCTCCACCAGCTGCCCTAGCTTCTGGTGGAACCCCGACAAATTTGTAGGCCCAGCAGGTTTGCTTCAGGCTTATCGCTTCTTGGCAGACAGCCGCGACCAAGGCACTGCCGAGCGCTTGGACAATTTGGAAGACCCCTATCGCTTGTTCCGATGCCACACCATCATGAACTGCGTGGACGTGTGCCCTAAGAGCCTCAACCCCACCAAAGCGATTGGCAAGATCAAAGAGATGATGGTGCAACGCGCCATCTAATTTGAAAATACTGACTCAATCAAACTGTATGGGAGATGAACTGCTCGATGGATTGGAAAGCCAAACACCTTTGGGTGAGCGCGCTTTGAGCAAACTTCGCTGGCGCTGCCGGCGGGGTCTACTTGAAAATGATCTTTTTATTGAGCGATTTTTTAACCGATATGCTTCCAAATTGACAGTAGGTCAGGCAAGGGGCATGTATGTATTGATGGATTTGTCGGACAACGACTTGATGGACTTGTTCATGAAGCGCAAGCCCCTTGAGTCTGAGATGGCAACAGAGGAAGTCAGCGAAGTGCTGCACATGCTCCTGGCATGAAGTTTGTAAAATTTTGCAAACAACCCAATTTGAATTGACTGATTACTAGAGGAAATTGAATCATGAAACTTGCCGACAACAAAGCAACCCTGTCGTTCAGTAACGGCAGTCCCAGCATTGAAATGCCCGTCTACAGCGGCTCTGTTGGACCTGACGTCATTGACATCCGCAAACTTTATGGTCAAAGCGGCATGTTCACTTATGACCCTGGTTTCTTGTCAACGGCCTCTTGCCAATCTGGCATTACCTTCATTGACGGCGACAAAGGCGAGTTGCTGTACCGTGGTTACCCCATCGAGCAATTGGCCAGCCATGGCGACTTTCTCGACACTTGCTATTTGCTCCTCAAGGGTGACTTGCCCAACACTGAAGAAAGTGCAAGCTTCCACAAATTGGTAAACAACCACACGATGGTCAACGAGCAAATGCAATTCTTTTTGCGCGGCTTCCGTCGTGACGCACACCCCATGGCTGTGCTAACTGGTTTGGTTGGCGCACTGTCAGCTTTCTATCACGATAGCACCGACATCAACAACCCCAAGCACCGCGAAATTTCTGCCATTCGCTTGATCGCCAAGATGCCCACATTGGTCGCTATGGCATACAAATACGGCGTGGGACAACCTTTCCAGTACCCACAAAACAATTTGTCTTACTCAGGCAATTTCTTACGCATGATGTTTGGCGTACCTTGTGAAGAGTACAAGGTGAACCCCGTTTTGGAACGCGCTTTGGACCGCATTTTCATCCTGCATGCAGACCATGAGCAAAATGCTTCTACTTCCACTGTGCGTTTATGCGGCTCTTCTGGTACGAACCCTTTTGCAGCGATCGCTGCTGGCGTGGCTTGCCTCTGGGGCCCTGCTCACGGCGGCGCCAACGAAGCCTGCTTGAAGATGCTAGGCGACATCCAAAAAATGGGTGGCATTGCCAAAGTGGGCGAGTTCATGGAACAAGTCAAAGACAAAAACTCTGGCGTCAAATTGATGGGTTTTGGTCACCGCGTGTACAAAAACTACGATCCCCGCGCCAAATTAATGCAAGAGACATGCAACGAAGTATTGGCAGAACTCGGCTTGGAAAATGACCCCTTGTTCCAATTGGCCAAAGCATTAGAAAAAATTGCGTTGGAAGACGAATACTTCGTCAGCCGCAAACTCTACCCCAACGTAGACTTCTATTCCGGCATCGTGTTGAGCGCCATTGGTATTCCAGTCAACCTGTTCACTGGCATCTTCTCTTTGGCAAGAACCGTAGGATGGATTGCGCAATGGAATGAAATGATCAGCGACCCAGAATACAAAATCGGTCGCCCACGTCAGCTGTACACAGGCGCTACTCGCCGCGAAATTAAAGCCTAAAAAAATAACATCACCTCCTGTGAAGGAGGTGAGGTCAGATTTAAACCTGAGCGAGTTCTAAATTCTGAGGTTTAGGCGGTGGGGTCGGCAAGTACTTCCGAAAGCTGAACGCGGCGACCTTCTCTGGCAGAAATAATGCCAGCGCGAATAACACCCAATGAACGGGTTGCATAATCACCGCCTGTTTCTGGCGTGCCGTGACCACGCACGGCCATCGCAAACTCATCAAGTTCGTCAACAAAGGTATCGTTTTTGTCGAATGGGATTTGTTCTACCGTTTCAGTGCCACGCTTAATGAAACGAAGTCCTCCCCGCAGGTCGAAATAAGCACTCGCTTCTTTGCCATAAATGTTCATGACATAGTTTTCGGTTGCCGACGCATAGCTTGCATTGACGGTTGACAGTGCGCCGTTCTCGTGCTGCAACAAAAGAGAAGCCACATCAGGGTTGTCGCCTGGCAGAACCAGTTGTGCGGCTTGTCCACTCACCGCAGTGATTGGGCCCATCAAATATTCCAGTACGTCGACATAATGCACACCAATTTGCAACATCACACCGCCTGGCATACCCTCTGCCTGGTAGCGCCATGAGGACAAGTCAATCTTGCCCAGGCGATCACGGCTGATGTTGGCTTCTGCATTGACCAATTTGCCAAAAATGCCGGCGTCGATTTGCTTTTTGATCCAGCGGAATTGACTCTCACGACGGCGCTGATAGCCCAGTGCCAAGACAACGCCAGCTTTTTGACAAGCTTCAGTGATGGCCCGTCCTTCTGCCAATGTATTGGCAATTGGCTTATCAAGAAAGACATGTTTGCCAGCCTCAGCAGCTTGCTTTGTAGTTTCAAGGTGAACATTGTTGGGCGTGGTATTGATGATGGCATCAATAGAGTCATCGGCCAATATCTCTTCGTAACTTTTGGCTTCGGCGCATCCGTACTTCGCAGCAAAAGCCGCACGTTTGTCTGCCGAACGCGTATAACAACTGCGAATGACAAATTTGTCTGAGCGCTGCATGGCGTCTGCCAAAACGTCAGACCACCAGCCCATGCCTAAGCAAGCCACGTTGATAGGTTTAATTGACATCATTTTTCCCTGTTGAGTATTTAAGATTTGAGGACAACAAGAACTTCATCCAGCATTTTCTTGGCATCGCCAAACAACATGCGGTTGTTGTCTTTGTAAAAGAGTGGGTTGTCAACTCCTGCGTAGCCGCTGGCCATGGAGCGCTTCATGACAATGCTGGTGCGGGCTTTCCACACTTCAAGCACAGGCATACCTGCAATGGGACTTGTCGGGTCGTCTTGCGCAGCAGGATTCACAATGTCGTTGGCACCAATCACGATGGCCACATCGGTGTCCGGGAAGTCGTCGTTCAACTCATCCATTTCCATCACGATGTCATAAGGCACTTTGGCCTCAGCCAACAACACGTTCATGTGGCCTGGCATACGGCCCGCAACAGGGTGAATACCAAAGCGGACGTTGACACCTTTGTCGCGCAAGGTGCGGGTAATTTCAAAGACGGTGTGCTGAGCTTGTGCAACGGCCATGCCATAGCCCGGCACGATGATGACGTTTTTGGCATCGCGCAGCAATTCTGCAGTCTCTGCAGCCAAGATGGGGCTGACTTCACCAACCGGCTCGGCATTGGCATCGCCAGGGGCCTTGGGTGCGGCAGCGGTTGTGCCAAAACCGCCAGCGATCACACTGATGAAACTGCGATTCATGGCATTGCACATGATGTACGACAGAATGGCGCCGCTAGATCCGACCAGTGCACCCACCACGATTAGCAAGTCGTTGCTCAACATAAATCCGGTGGCAGCCGCTGCCCAACCCGAATAACTGTTGAGCATGGACACCACCACGGGCATGTCGGCACCGCCAATGGCCATGACCATGTGAATGCCAAACAAAAGCGCAATGGCGCTCATGACAAACAAGGGGAACATGCCTTCTTCGATGGTCTCGGCTTGTAAGAACATGCGGCCAAAGTAAACGACCGCCAGCAAACCAGCCAAATTAATCCAGTGGCGCGCAGGGAGGAGCAAAGGACTGCCGCCGATACGGCCCGACAACTTTCCAAATGCTGCCACTGAGCCAGAGAAAGTGACTGCACCGATGAAGATGCCGATGTAGATTTCCATCGCGTGGATGGCGTGGGCGGCACCCTCAAAGCCTTTTGTTGCTTCTGGGTCAACGTATGTGGCGTATCCGACCAGCACAGCGGCCATGCCGACCATGCTGTGCATCAAGGCGACCAATTCAGGCATTTGGGTCATCTGAACGGAGCGTGCTGCATACAAACCAATGGCACCGCCGACCACCAAACTGCCGACGATCCAAGGCGTGCCTGCCGCTGTGACTTGTGGGCCAAGCACGGTGGCCAAAATAGCCAAAGTCATGCCGATCATGCCAAAGAGGTTGCCTCGGCGTGCGGTTTCCTGGTTGGACAAACCGCCAAGGCTGAGAATGAAGAGAATGGTTGCACCAATGTAAGCAACCGTGGACAAGTTAGAGCTCATGAATTGTGTCTTCCAATTTATTTTCTGAACATCGCCAGCATGCGCTGAGTGACCGCAAAGCCACCAAACATATTGATGGCAGTGAGCACCAAGGCGAGCGAGGCCAATACGATGATGAGCGTGTTGGGGCGCGCAGCAGCATTGGCCATGGGCGAGATCTGCACCAGCGCGCCAATGGCAATGATGGAGCTGATGGCGTTGGTCACGCTCATAAGCGGCGTGTGCAGGGCCGGTTTAACGTTCCAAACCACCATGTAACCGACAAAGCAAGCCAGCACAAAAACAGTGAAGTGTGAAAGAAACGCTGCCGGTGCATAAGAGCCCACCAAGAAAAACAAAACAGCGGTGATACCAGCAACCATTGCCAACTTACCTGCTGGCATGGGACCAGAGGGTTCACCATGGCCATGGCCTTTTTTGGCAACTGGCGCAGTAGCAGCTTTGGGCGCAGGTTTGGCCGCAACAACCAATGGTGGCGCAGGCCATGTGACAGCCCCGTCTTTGATGACAGTCAGCCCGCGAATAGCATCGTCTTCCATGTTGACGTTGATCACGCCATCTTTGGTTTTGCAAAGCTCTTCCGTCAACCGGAACAAGTTGGTGCCGTAGAGGGTTGACGACTGGCGTGCCATGCGCGAAGCCAAGTCGGTATAACCCACAATGGTAACGCCGTGCTTAACCACCGCCTTGCCTGGCTCGGTCAATTCGCAATTGCCACCTTGCTCGGCAGCCATGTCAACAATGACGCTGCCGGGCTTCATATTTTTCACCATTTCAGCGGTGATCAGCTTAGGGGCTGGTTTGCCAGGAATGAGCGCAGTGGTAATGATGATGTCGCACTCTTTGGCTTGCTGCGCATACATCTCGCGTTGCGCAGCCTGAAAGCCTTCGCTCATGACTTTGGCATAACCGCCACCGCCCGAACCTTCTTCCTCATAGTTCACCTTGACGAACTCGCCACCCAGTGACACCACTTGGTCGGCAACTTCAGCGCGTGTGTCGTTGGCACGAACGATGGCGCCCAAACTGGCAGCCGCACCAATGGCAGCCAAGCCAGCCACACCCGCACCGGCAATAAAAACCTTGGCAGGCGGTACTTTGCCTGCTGCCGTAATTTGACCATTGAAGAAACGACCAAAGGCACCTGCCGCTTCAATGACGGCGCGGTAACCACTGACACCCGCCATGGACGTTAGTGCATCCATTTTTTGCGCACGGCTTAGGGTGCGTGGCAAGGCGTCAATTGACAGTGCGGTGACTTTTTTGGCCGCCAGTTGCTGCATCAAATCGGGATTTTGAGCGGGCCACAAGAAGCCAATTAGCGTCTGGCCTTCGTGCATGAGGGTGACTTCTTCTGCCGTAGGGGCACGAACCTTGAAGACGATGTCAGTGCCACTCCAAAGTGCTGCAGCATTTGGGGCGATGCTTGCACCGGCTTGTTCAAAGGCTTGATCAGACAGATCTGCCAGCTCTCCCGCACCTTGCTCGACCACCACCTCAAAGCCAAGTTTAGTCAGCTTGGTGACCACATCGGGTACGGTGGCAATACGCTTTTCACCAGGGAAAATCTCTTTGGGAACACCTATGCGTTGCGGTTTGCGTAAAGCATTGCTTTCTTGGGCGGTGTCACTTGGATGGACAGTGGTCATAAAAATCTCAATTAAAGTGTGAAATGATGATTTACGGATGTGTGTCTAAAAGCGGCCATTCGATGGTGTCGCTTTTTAACACTCAATTATCTTGATTTCGCTCTGAATATCGCTGGCTTTCATTTCGTGTCCATTTCAGTGGAACGAAGAAAATCAAAATCACAGCCAGCATCGGCTTGCATCACGTGGTCTTGGTAAAGTTTGGCGTAACCTCGGTCAGGTGTCGCACCACGCGCTGGCAATTCTGCGCGTCGACGTGCCAATTCGGCTTCATCAACGAGCAGGTCAACTCGGCGCTCTTTCACAGACAAGCGAATTCGATCGCCATTGCGGACAAGCGCCAATGGACCGCCTGCCGCAGCCTCAGGCGTGACGTGCAAGACGATGGTGCCAAATGCAGTACCACTCATGCGCGCGTCAGAAATACGAACCATGTCTTTGACACCCGCCATTGCCAGCTTCTTCGGAATTGGAAGATAGCCGGCTTCGGGCATGCCGCTGCCGCTGGTTGGGCCCGCATTTTGCAAAACCATGATGTCGTCTGCTTGAATATCAAGATTTGGATCGTCAACACGCTCAGACAGGTCTTGCAAAGAAGTAAAGACAACTGCGCGCGCTTCTTTCTCGAACAGTGTTTTGTCAGCTGCAGATCTTTTCAGGATGGCACCACCTGGGGCCAGCGAACCAAAAAGCGCCACCAAACCGCCCACGGGTTCAATGGGCTCAGAAGCTTTACGAACGACGCGATGATCTGCCCAAGCGCCTTCCTCAGCAGCAAGCCGTTCTCCCAATGTTTCACCAGTCACAGAAATAGTGTCTAGATGCAGTAGTGGCTTCAGTTCTCGAAGCAAAGCGCTCATGCCACCTGCGGCATAGAAGTCTTCCATGTAATTGTCGCCTGTTGGCTTCAGGTCTACGAGTACAGGGGTTGTATCGCTTAGTTCATTGAGATCGTGCAAAGAAATCGGAATTCCCCTGCGCCCAGCGATGGCCGTCAAATGAATGATCGCGTTGGTACTTCCGCCCAAAGCAAGCAGAACACGTAGCGCGTTGTGCACAGACTTTGTCGTGATGACCTGGCTGGGTCGAATAGGGTTTTGAATCAAGCGAACTGCATGGGCACCACTGGCCTCAGCAGCACGCAGGCGATCGGCATGAACAGCCGGTATGGCTGCTGTGCCAGGCAAGGACATGCCAAGCGTTTCGGCAATACAAGCCATGGTGCTGGCAGTACCCATCACAGCACAGGTACCTGCTGTGGTTGCCAATCGGCCTTCGACGAGGTCAATGGTTTTGCGTTCGATTTTGCCAGCGCGGTAGCTGCCCCAAAATCTGCGGCAGTCTGTGCAAGCTCCCAAGCGTTCGCCTTCGTGACGACCGGTCATCATGGGCCCAGTAACAAGCTGAATAGCAGGAACATCTGCCGCCGCCGCGCCCATTAGTTGAGCTGGTACTGTTTTGTCGCAACCCCCGATAAGGACAACCGAATCCATCGGTTGTGCACGGACCATTTCCTCAACATCCATGCTCATCAGGTTGCGGAACATCAAACTGGTAGGATTTAGAAAAACTTCTCCAAGCGAAATGGTGGGGAACTCAATTGGTAATCCACCAGCAGCCAACACGCCGCGTTTGACGGCTTCAACCAACTCGGGCATGGCGCGATGGCAATTGTTAAAACCAGATCCACTGGAGGCAATGCCGACAACTGGGCGCTCAAGCAATTCAGTGGAATAGCCCATTGACTTGATGAAGCTTCGCCGCAGGTAGAGCGCAAAAGCACGGTCACCATAATTTGTCAGCCCGCGCGCAATGCCATGATCGGGAATATCTGCCATGAAGAGTCCTAATTGAAACTGATAGTCACCGAATTTTGGATGGCTTCGAGTGACTTAATTGAAATGAACGAAGATTCTAAGCATCTATAGGCGAGTCTTGATATATTTTGCTTCTAAATAGTCGCGCAGGCCCAGTGAGCCCCCTTCACGTCCCATTCCGCTGTCCTTCACGCCTCCAAACGGCATCTCAGCACTGGCAATAGCGAGCTCATTGATACCGACCATGCCGGCCTCGATGGCTTCGCTGGCCATGGTGGCGGTTTTAAGCGAACGCGTGAACAAGTAAGACGCAAGGCCATAGGGCGTGGCGTTGGCAAGTGAAATGGCCTCGTCAAAGTTGCTAAAAGGCGCAATCGGCGCGACTGGCGCAAAGGGCTCGTCGTGCATGATTCGCGCAGACTGTGGCACATCGGCCAGCGCAGTGGGCGATAAGTAGTAACCCTTGGTTCCAAGGCCTTCTGGACGGGCTCCGCCAGCAATCAAGCGAGCACCATGATCGAGGGCATCGGCAATCAAGGACTGTGCGTGCAACAAACCACGGCGATTGGCCATGGGCCCGACGTCTGTATCCGCGGCCAAACCCGGTCCGACTTTTAGAGAGCGAGCGATCTCACCAAATTTATCGACAAAGCGTGCATACACACTTTCATGGACAAAAAAGCGCGATGGCGATGCACACACTTGACCGCAATTGCGGTACTTGAAGCGCGCACATTGCTCAGCAGCAGCCTCGACATCTGCATCTTCAAAAATCAAAACAGGCGCGTGACCGCCCAGTTCCATTGAGACTCGCTTGATGCCTTCGGCTGCCAAGTGAAGCATCTTGCGCCCCACTGAGGTAGATCCAGTCAATGTGATTTTTGAAATCTTTGGAGAACCAACCAAAACTTCAGAAATAAATCCGGAATCGCCAGTGACAAGATTGACAGTTCCAGCGGGCATGCCGGCATCGTGCAAAGCTTGAATGACTGCCATGCAACTTCCCGCGGCTTCGCTGGCTGGTTTGACCACCACACAACAGCCAGCACCCAAAGCTGCCGCAATTTTGCGAGAAGGCAACAAAGCTGGAAAGTTCCAAGCAGAAAAAGCCGCCACCACACCAACAGGCTCATACCGAACTTGCATGCGCACCTCAGGCACTCTCGCTTGAAAGGTGTGGCCGTAAATACGCTGTGTTTCGCCTGCATACCAATCAAATTGGTCGGCTGCGTCATTGAGTTCACCTCGAGACTGCGCAAGTGGCTTGCCTGTCTCAGATGACATTAAGCGCGCATTTTCTTCGATGCGCTCACGCATGATTGAAGCCGTGCGATGCAAAAGCACCGACCTCTCCCATGGGGATGTATGACGCCATGTTCGAAAAGCAGCATCGGCGGCGTTAACCGCCTCTTCGATGTCAAGACGAGTGGCCACTGGAATGTGGCCAATCACTTCTTCGTTGGTTGGGTCAATGACCTCTCGCGTTTCGCCACCGGTGGCCGCGCGCCAATGACCATTGATGAAAAGGCCGTAGCCACTGTATAAACCTAGATCGTCGCGATTCATAGTCATTGAATTTGAAATAATTTGTTAAACAAGGCTAGACAGGTAACGTTGTTGGACGTCATCGCACCAGTTACCAACGTTCCAAGAACCGTAAGCACCTAAGCCGCCCTCAGGGCGCTCGCCTGCATACACAGGCACATGAACCACTGACAACCCAGAATGTGAATGCGCACGCTTTAGGGCATCGCGCAGAGAAGCTGTATCTTCACCACCCCAAAGAGCTTGAACGCCTTTCACACTGCCTGCCAATTGAACATAATCGACGGCAACTGCATCGTTGGTCCGGAAGTCTCGTCCGTACTGTGCATGCTGAAGGCTAGATATAGCAGCCATACGTCGATTGTCAAAAATAACGATGGTGCCACGCGCTTGATGTTCTATGGCACTGATGAGTGCCTGTGGGTTCATCATGAATGAACCGTCACCCGTGAATGCAATGGGGTATTGCTGCGTACTTGCCATGCCGGCAGCAGTGACTGCACAGGTGGCAAAACCCATGTACGAGGCGCCTGATTCTGTGTAAGTCTGTCCAGTTGAATCATCCTCGACCGTTTGGAAGCCATTGGCCTGCACATCGCCTGCATCAAAGAATTTGATAGCGTGGACTTCATTTGCAAAATCGCAAACGACTTTAATGGCGGCGGGCTGTGTCAAAACATTCCGTTGCCAGACCTCATCAAAAAGCGGCGGCGTGGACTGTCGCTGATGTAAAAAACTTTTCCAAGCAGCCTTGCTTGCGGCACATGAATCCAACCAAACAGAACGTTGCTGTGCCTGTTCATCGGGCATCGCTTGGAGCACAGACAATAGTTGTTCAACAACGGCACCGATATCCCCTTGCAAAGGGATGGTCCGGTTGTAATGCGTCAAGTCGGACAAGTCGGCGTTGATGTTAATTACCTGTTCGACCAAAGGATAGCCGACACCCGAGCAGTCACTTTGACAGACAGCACGCGTACCAATAGCCACAAGCAATGTTGCATTGGTCATGGCGTGATTGCCACTGATGGAGCCCTTGCTGCCGCCAACATGCATGTATTGAGGGTGCGCATCGGGCAAGACCCCCGTGGAGCCTGGCGACGCCACAACTGCAGCGCCGCATCGCTCTGCTAATTCACGCAAAGGACCTGCAAAGGGCCTACCGCCTCCGCCAACCTTGAAGACAATGCGCGAGTGACCTCGCAAAGCTTCTGCCGCCTTTTTGAGAACCGCCATGTCAGCAACTGCTGTTGGTGTGTTTTGCAGCGCTTCTGGTAGGGCTTCCAAATTCAGCCCATCGATCACTTGAGGCTGGGTGTTGATTGGCAACATCAAATAAAAAGGACCCGGCTTCACTGGGTGGTTAACGCATTGCGTGCCTCGACGCAGTGCATCTCGAAGTGCCTCTGGTGTGTGCAACACATAAGATTGCCCCATCAGAGCAGTCATTTGACCGTACAACTGCTGCTGCTGCTTGGGAATCTGCTGCATGTTATAGCCTTCACCCCAGGTGGTTTCATCGCCATAAATATGATACAGACCAACACCATTGCAAGCTGCCGCCAAGGATCCAGCCATGGCCTGAAGCGCACCCGGACCAATAGAGGTTACGACTGCGCAAGGCTCCTTCCATGCCCAGGCCAGAGCCGTTCCGGCATGGGCCATTTCAACTTCGTTGCGAAAGTTAAAAACCTTCGTCACGCCAGCCTCTGTGTAAACGCGAAGTACCTCGCCAAGATCGGTTGAGCCGTGCCCGAAAATAGCCAAGTATTTGCTGACACCTTGCTTGAGCAGACCCAACACCAATGCTTCAGAAAGTGTGATGTTGAGCTGCTTGGGCAATGCGCCTGAAGCTAAAGCCTGATTCAGACCACCACTGCTTGCGATAACTTTTGCCCTAGCTTCTAAGCCCTGAGTTCCTAACAGCATGACGGAAGGTATTTCAACTTGTTTGTTCATTGACTTGAATTGATTATTTGATATTCAGACCGGCTCGCTCAATCAGTCTGCCCAACATGACGTCGTCCTTGGCAATCAGTGGGCCGAATTCATTGGCGGGCATGAATGCTGGGACAAAGCCCATCTTGACGCCCTGCGCCTTGAATTCCGGACTTGTCACAGCCTCCTGTAAAGCCTTCTCGAGTCGAGAAACGATGGCTGGCGGCGTTCCCTTGGGTGACGCAATACCACGCCACATTTCGCCGTTGTAAGCCATGCCTGCCTCTGCCGTGGTAGGTACCGATGGGAATGCTGGTTCGCGTGACGAAGCCAATACACCCACAATGCGCAATGTGCCTGCACTGACATGCGATGTCAGCGCAGATGGCACCGACACAACAGCATCAATTTGGCCGCCAAGCAAGCTTGTGACGACTTGCGATGCACCAAAAGGTACATGCATGACATCGGCATTAATTTCTTTAAAAAATGCCACAGATGAGATGTGTGTATGACTACCAATACCAGAATTGCCAATAGAAACTACGCCTGGACGCTTTTTGACATCATCCACCATGGCCTTCAGATCTTTCCAAGGCGCATTGGCCCTGACAGCAATGACTGGGTTTTCAACCGTCACTCGGGCAATAGGATCAAACGCGCGGTAGTCAAAGGGAATCAAGCCAGAGTAGAAAACAGTGCTGATCGATGTTGAATTAAATACCAAGGTATAGCCGTCAGCTGGCTTCTGTTGTGCGTACTTATAACCAATGGAGCCACCACCACCTGGCTTGTTAACGACCACAATCTGCTGGCCAAGTTTTTTAGTCATTTGTTCTGCCAACACACGCGCCGTAACATCAGCTGCTGAGCCCGCTGGAAATAGGACAACTAACTCAACAGGCTTTGCTGGAAAGTTTTGCGCAAAGGCCGCACCCGTTGCGAAGGCGCTGACTGTTGCAAGCATTCCTACCAGGATAGAGCGGCGTAAATTGGTTTGATTTTGATTCGTCATTTTTGTCTCCGTTATTAAAAAGGTTTGGTGTATTCATCTTTGAAATAAAGACACCGCATAAAAACTGACTGATTTTTTTAGTTGATGGTCTCTTCAATTGGCGTTGTGACAGCCTTTGCAACTGAGCGCTTGGCAATCAATGCCTCCATCACGCGCTCAGGTGTTGCGGGGAGCCGAGTCATGCGAACGCCAACAGCGTCGTAGATGGCATTGATAATTGCAGCCGCTGTGGGCGTGATGGCTGGCTCCCCAATTCCTTTCACACCAAGTGGTGTCTTTGGATCTGGTTCGGTCAGCAATACTGATGTGACATGTGGAATGTCCAAAGCGGTAGGCAATATGTATTTGGCAAAGCCAGGGGTGGTTGTTTCGCCATTGACCTGAACATACTCTTCCATCAGTGCATGTCCCAATCCCATAATGACTGAGCCTTCAATTTGGCCTTCGACTTGCTGTGGATTGATGACTCGACCCACATCATGCGCTGCCCAAACACCCAAGACTTGCACTTCACCCGTGTCGTCATCCACTTCAACCTCTGCCACCTGTGCGCCAAAAACATAGCTCTGCCATGGTGTTGCTTCGCCAGTTTCCGGATGAAGCGAGGTATGCGCTGAGGTAAAGAGTCCGCTACCGACGATCACAATGCCACGCTCTTTTTTCAAAACGTGAACAGCATGTTCCATGCTCATGCGTTTACTGGCTGAACCCTCAACCCAGACTTGACCTGAAAATGCTTTCACGCTTTCGGGGCTGACACCCCAGTAAGCGCCCATCGCAACACGAAAGCGTCCAAAGGCTTCACGGCAACCTACAGCAACTGCATTGCCAATCATGTAGGTCATGCGTGTTGCACCTGCGTGCGCTGCTTCTGGTACACGCGCAGTGTCGTTGTCGCCCAAGACGATGTCTTCAGGTCGAACACCCATTTCCTGTGCTGCAATCTGGCAGAGACCCGTCAATACACCTTCACCGATCTCAGTGACGCCAGTGGCAATTTTGACAGTGCCACCATCGTCGAGCTCAACCCAAACAGCAGCTCGGTCCATCGCTGCTGTACGGGCGATACCGTACCAACCACAGGCTACACCTCTTCCTCTGTTTTTCATGCCATGTCTCCTTGATTGTGATGAGCCTCTGAGGTCAGCGGAACACTGGGTTTGGTTTTGCCACCAATTAAATAGAACTCACGCGAACCTTCATAATTGAAATCGCTTCGCATGGGCTGACCCTGTCCTTGACGGTAAGGCACGCCGGGTTCCCAGCCGGCAGCTTTGATGGCTGCTTCTAGACATTCGACAGCCAGTACGCGATCGAGTTGTTGCCGAGTGTGCGTCGTTGCACCGTCGCGCATCAAATTGATACGGCGCAAGGCAACGGGATCCATGCCGAGTTTTTGCGCGCAAAGGTCCAAGTGACATTCGGTGGCAAACTCAGATTGAAAAGCACCAAAAGCACGGAAGGCACCGCTAGGCGTGTTGTTGGTGTAGACACCAATGGAGTCGACCCACACATTGGGTACTGCGTAGGGCCCAGGACCCAATATGGCCGACTTGTTCATCACGCCAGGCGTAGACAATGCGTAGGCACCACCATCGCTGACCATGACCATCTTTGTGGCAACAATGCGTCCATCGCGCTGAAGGCCCATCGTGTAACGGATGTTGAAGGGGTGCCTCTTAGCGCTGACCTTGATACTTTCTTCGCGCGTAAAGACATAACGAACTGGACGACGAGTTTTAATAGCCGCCAGCGCCAAAATGCCTTGATAAATCATGTCTTCTTTACCGCCGAAGCCACCTCCCACGGTACTCATGATCATGCGTACTTTGTTGATGGGACGCCCCAAAATGCGAGCCAACATGTGCCTGTGGTGGGTAATGTTTTGGCTAGGCGACTGTACCGTCACACAACCATCAGCTTCTAAGTAAGCCAAGCCAGCTTCAGGTTCAAGGTAAGCATGCTCGATGGATTGGGTGTTGTAGGTTTGCTCAACAATGATGTCCGCTTGTGCCAACGCAGCATCGACGTCTCCCTTACGGATACGCGTGTGCTTGCAAATATTATTTTGCGCAAAAGAATGCAGTTGAACAGCACCATCTTTCATGGCTTCGTGAGGGTCAAATAAGCTGGGAAGTTCTTCGTACTCAACGTGAATCAAAGCCAAAGCAGCGCGGGCAATGTCCAAAGTTTCAGCCGCTACGGCTACGACAGCCTCGCCTACATATCTGACGACATCTCGGGCCAATGTTGGTTGGTCTTCGATAAAGACTCCGAAGTTGTCAACCCCTGGCACATCATCACAAGTTAGTACACATTCAACACCTGGCAGCGAACGTGCCAAGTCTGTATCAATGCGGACAATGCGTGCATGCGGATGAGGGCTGCGAAGCACCTGCATGTGCAGCATATTGGGCATGAACATATCTGCCGCATATTTGATTGCGCCAGTGACTTTCGCGGGAGAGTCCAAGCGACGCGTACGCTGACCAATAAAACTGTCAGTCGCTAGATCTTCATCAAGTGCACTGTGAGGTTTTGTGCCATTTTGGACATCACGCGCCAGTTCTACTGCATCAATAATTTTTTGATAACCCGTACATCTGCAGATGTTCCCGCCCAAGCCTTCTTTGATATCGTCTCGGCTGGCGTCTGGGTTTCTTCGCAAGGTGGAAGTGGCAGCCATCACCATGCCTGGAATGCAATAGCCGCATTGACTTGCACCGCATTTATTGAATGCTTGTTGCAACAGCGACATGCCTGAATCACGGTCCAAATCGTCAATGGTCTCAACCGAGCAACCATTGATTTTCTGAACGGGTGAAAGGCAGCTCTTGATTAATTTACCATCCACAAACATGGAACAAGTGCCACACTCACCAGCACCGCAACCCTCTTTGTTTCCCGTCAACTTGAGCTCTTCACGTACAAAGTCAATCACACGGTAATGATTGGGTACAGTGCGCTTAACTTTTCGGCCGTTGACCGTTGCGCTAATTTCTGTCGTGGGATGGCAGCCTTGCGCCAAAGATCCATCTGATAAAAGCGTATCAGACATAGTGTGACTCCTTTGGTAAACGAGGCAATTCGAGCCCAGCGTGCGCAATGGCAGTCACCAGCGATCGCTCAACGAAATTACTCAAAACTTCTCTCCTGTAACTTTGTCGGCTGCGAGAGCGAACACGATCAGCAACTCGAATCGATGCATCACGCAGGGCTAACGGCGTCGGTTTGATACCTGTCAGCAGGTCTTCAATGTCAGAGAGGCGTTCAGGTACTGGGCCAACAGCACCAATGGCAATGCGCAAATCCTCAATCCGCTTGTCCGCATCAAGGCGAACTAGCGTTGCCAGGCAAACTGTGGATATTGCAAGCGAGCGACGATGGCCTACCTTCTCGAAAGAAACGCCATGTTGGGGTAAAGCATCAAACTCTAGCCGCACCAGAATTTCTTCTGGCTGCAGCAGAGTTTTACTTGGCCCAAGAATGAACTCGGAAAGCGGTACTGAGCGCTCAAGAATACGACCTGATTCGCGACGTGCGATCGTGACGTGTGTATTGAGCGCCAGCAAGGCCGGTTGAGTATCGCCAGCCGGCGAAGCATTGACCAAATTACCGCCAACTGTGGCTTGCTCACGAATTTGATCGTCCGCAAACCAAAGTGCGCAGGAGCCCAACACCGGTGCTTGCTGCTGCAAAAGCGGATGCAACTGCAACGCAGAGATGGGCGTCGTTGCCCCAAGGCGAATTCGTGCGCCTTGTTGGGATATTCCGCTCAAATCAGCTATCCGGCTGATGTCAATCACAGCTGGCAGGTGAACATCGCCAGCCCGGCCCTCTCGGGCCCAGGGCAATAGGTCTGTGGCACCAGCCAACAAGCGAGCAGCCGGTATTCGATGCAACATGTCAAATGCATCATCGAGCGACTCTGGCGTTAAGTATTGGTCAAATGTAAGCACGGTTAACCTTGATTTAGCAACCTTCGGGGTGGCCGATTTTCACGACGACCTTGATGGCATCGTCAATGCGCTCGCGGGCATGACGCAAGGCTTCAGGCAACTCTTCCAGAGGGAAAGTGTGCGTGTGAATAAGCTTGGCATTGAATCGTTTTTGCGCCATCAAAGCAGCTGCGCGGTGCGTTGCACTCTTGCCTTCACCACGGATACCAAACATATAGATATTGTTGCGAACCAAAGCTGCAACATCGATAGGTACTGGAGAGCCAGGGAATGCAGCCAAACAGATGCGACCGCCACGGCGAAGCATGGATGATGCGTCGTTAACAGCGTTGGGTGCGCCAGAGCATTCCAACACGTAATGCGCACCGCCATTGGTGTACTCGCGAACCTTGGCAACGGCATCTTCTTTGGTCACGTTGATGGTGTAGTCAGCACCGAGCTTGCGTCCCATTTCAAGACGGTTGTCGCGCGTTCCAGTCAGAATGACCTCGCTTGCACCCAAAGCCTTGGCAACGCCAACGCCCATCAAACCGATAGGGCCGGGTCCCATAATGACAACGGATTGACCAGCGATCAAACCACCAATGACATCCAATCCATACATGGCAGTGCCCGCAGTAACGATCAATGTCGCTTCTTCATCGCTCATGTCTTCTGGAACATGCGCCAACGTGTTGATGTTGTTGACCGCATATTGTGTAAATCCACCATCGGTTGTAAAGCCGTTGGCACGGTGACCTTTGTTAACTTCGCCATAGTTTTTACCGTAGTTGAGGCAAGAGGTGTACATACCTTCTCTGCAGCGCTCGCAACGACCACATCCAGCGTGCACTTCGACTGTGACGCGATCGCCAACCTTGTACTCATCAACACCTTGACCAAGCTTGACAACAGTGCCCATGTATTCGTGGCCAGGCGTGAAGTTCTTGTTAAATGGGAGGCCACCATTGATTAAAGCGGGAGGTCCTTTGTGGATGATTTCTAAGTCAGTTGCGCAAACAGCAATGGCGTCAATGCGCACAAGCACCTCAGCAGCACCAGGTTGCGGTACAGGTTTGTCTACAAAAGTCAGCTGTTCGGGATCGCCAAGCACCCAAGCTTTCATGGTTTCTGGAATTTTGTAGCTACGCTGGCCCAAGAAGGCGGCATCTGTGTTGGTGTTCATCTTTTCTCCAAAGGTTAGTGAGTGGAAATTGATCGAGAACTTCGACGCGTTTTCAGTACGCATTTGATTTTTCGATGGATCCATTGAACGCTATGATTTTGGTGTTCACAAGAGGGAAAACGAATATTCTTGGACAAATACAAGTTATTCCTTGATTTGTCCAAGTCCAATTTTTATGGACGCAGCACGGACGTTTTGTGAAACGCATAATGGGGGTCCAAATATCAGGGAAATCCCTGTCTTTCAACGACCTGCTAATCCACGAAATGCGCCCATGAAAGTTGAAACGCCACCTTCGGTCGACATCCACACTTACTCCATGGTCGAGCGGTCGGAGCGTTTCGACTTTGAAATTCGTGACCAGTCAACGCGGGTGCCCATCGCCAAACCACATCGGCATGAGCATTTTCAAATCATTGCAAACCAAGCAGGTAATGCACCGCACTTGCTTGGTGGGCGCCGAATAGAGTCTGTTCAAGGCTCGATCGTTTTCGTATTACCTTACCGAGTCCACCTTGCCATGGTGGAGCCAGGCACTCGCTATCAGTTGATCAATTTTTCAAGTAAATTTCTCCGACCGGATTTTGAGTTATCGCCGCTTGAAATGGAGGAAGCTTCGATCGTCAAGTACCCAGAACTCACGCCCTTCATTTACCAAGGCTGGTTTGACTTTGTCTTTGATGAAAAAGAGTTTGCATACATTGAAACCTTGCTCGAAAGACTTCATGATGCTCACAACAACAGGCGGTTGGGCTCACTCGATCGAGCAAGGGGCGCTCTTTTTGAAATCATCGGGATGACCACCGAAAAATTCGCGCCACAACTTCAGGTGTTGGCAGATAAGCGTGTCTACATTCAAGATCACACCGATGCGCTGCGTCGCGTCTTAAAATTTATCGATGAAAACTTGCACCGCGAGATCGGTTTGAATGTGGTTGCAGAAGCCGCTTACCTTTCACCAAACTATCTGTCACAGTTGCTCAAAAAACAGACAGGTTTGGCTTTTGTCGATTGGTTAACTGGACGCCGCATGGAACGCGCTCAACACATGTTAACGCACACAACAGATCGTGTCAGCGCCATTGCAAACAAAGTTGGCTTCACTGACGAGGCTTATTTCACACGGCGCTTCACTAAACGCTTTGGTGTTTCACCATCAGCTTACCGGCGCTCTTTACGCGACATAGGCTGACGCTGCAAAGAAAGCGGGCTGATCCTAGAATGAGTGCATAAAAGCCTCGTTCTCGCCTTAACAAGGCCGCCATTGGTGCGCGTTTTTTAGGTGTAATCAGCTTAAAATACTAGGCTTGACCCTAGGAAGCACCATGGCACGCACGCTTTACGACAAAATTTGGGACGAACACCTCGTCCACACCGAAGAAGACGGTACTTCCGTCCTGTACATCGATCGTCACTTGGTGCACGAAGTCACCAGCCCCCAAGCTTTCGAGGGCCTGCGCCAAGCTGGCCGCAAAGTTTGGCGTGTGAGTTCCATTGTGGCCACTGCAGACCACAATACCCCCACCACGGGTTGGGAGTTGGGTTACGACGGCATCACAGACCCCATCAGCAAAGAACAAATTACTACGCTGGACAGCAACATTGCTGAATTTGGCTCGGCCGCTTTCTTCCCGTTCATGTCCAAGCGCCAAGGCATCGTTCACGTCATTGGCCCTGAGAATGGCGCCACACTGCCCGGCATGACCGTGGTCTGCGGCGACTCACACACCTCTACGCATGGCGCTTTTGGTGCATTGGCACACGGCATTGGCACCAGCGAAGTTGAGCACGTCATGGCCACCCAAACTTTGTTGGCCAAAAAAGCCAAGAACATGTTGGTCAAAGTCGAAGGTACAGTTGCCAAAGGCATCACGGGCAAAGACATTGTTTTGGCCATCATTGGCAAGATAGGCACAGCCGGTGGCACGGGCTACACCATTGAATTTGGTGGCGCCGCCATTCGTGCGCTGTCCATGGAAGGCCGCATGACCGTCTGCAACATGGCCATTGAAGCTGGCGCTCGTGCTGGCTTGGTGGCGGTGGACGAGAAAACCATCGAGTACGTCAAAGGCCGCTTGCTGTCCCCTACGGGCGTTGAGTGGGATCATGCGGTTGCTTATTGGAAAACTTTGCAATCCGACCCAGGCTCGCATTTTGACGCAGTTGTCGAAATCAATGCTGCCGACATCGTGCCTCAAGTGACTTGGGGCACCTCACCCGAGATGGTGCTTGGTATCAACGCCATCGTGCCCGACCCCGACAAAGAAAAAGATGCCAACAAGCGTGGTGCCATTGAACGCGCACTCACCTACATGGGACTCGAACCCGGCAAAGCCCTTAACGACATCTTTGTCGACAAAGTTTTCATTGGCTCTTGCACCAATAGCCGCATCGAAGACATGCGTGAAGCCGCGGCAGTGGTCAAAAAATTAGGCCAAAAAGTATCAAAAACTGTCAAATTGGCCATGGTGGTGCCTGGCTCTGGCTTGGTTAAAGAACAAGCCGAGCGCGAAGGCCTTCACGAAATCTTCAAGGCCGCAGGCTTTGAATGGCGCGAACCCGGTTGCTCCATGTGCTTGGCCATGAACGCCGATCGACTCGAACCGGGCGAGCGTTGCGCCAGCACCAGCAACCGCAACTTTGAAGGCCGTCAGGGCGCCGGCGGTCGCACGCACTTGGT